>DATHCF010000067.1:0-2382 GCA_035319705.1 Acidimicrobiales bacterium
CTCTCCCCGATCGCCGAGCTGCGCCTGGAGGGATGACACCTAGTGAAGTCGTGTCAGAGCTCGCCGACGACGGCGGCGGCGCGTCGTCCCCCTAGCCGCCTCGCCCTAGGGGGTCTCCCGCCCCGCCCTCCGTGCCGCCCCGCCCGCTGGGCTGGCTGGTGTTCCGCGCGGCCCCTCCGCGCCGCCCGCGTCCTCGCGCTCCTCTCTCCCTTCCACAACCAGTGGGCGCTGAGGGACTCGAACCCCCGACCTGCTGGTTGTAAGCCAGCTGCTCTAACCAACTGAGCTAAACGCCCGGGCACCACGACAAAATACTTTCACTGGCGACGTCGACAACTTCGGTCGTCTCGCTGCGTTGGAATGGGACCTCCTCCGACATGTCGATGAAGCGGGGCCTGTGAGGGTTTTTCACCAGAGCTCGTCCTGGCGGCTACCCAGGTGCCAGCCCCCACACATCTGGCACTGGTAGGAGCTGAGCTCCCTACCGTGGTCCAACCGGGCCTGAAAGGCCGCACGATCAGCCTCGTCGCGAGAGGCGAAGCGGGTCTTGGCCGTGCCGTCGGAGCGGAAGTGCGCCAGGCGCGGACGCGTCGGCGCCGTCGGCGCAGAACGCCTCGTCCGCCGGCGGCCGGGCATGAGCACTCACCCTTACCCTGGCCGCGAGGCCGCGACCCCGCTCCGAAGCTGCTCCATGAGCTCCGGTGTGGCGCACGCCGCCACGGCGCGCCGTGCCGAATGATCGAGGGAGACCAGCTCGCCGCCGTCGAGGTCCGCTACCACCGCGCCGGCCTCGGTACACAGCAACACCCCGCCCAGGTAGTCCCACGGGCCGAGATGGGCCAATCCCACAGCCGAGAAGGCATCGAGGCTGCCTTCCGCCACGGCGCACAGGTCCAAGGCAGCCGCTCCGAAGGCACGGTACTGCGCCCAGCCGAAATACCGATGGGGATAACCGGAAAATCCGATCACGGCGCGATTCATTTCCCTGCACCCGCTGGGCTTGAGCGGCGTCTCCCCTCGCCAGGCACCTCCCCCGCGCACGGCGTGGTAGCGGGTGCCGTTAGCCAAGTTGGCCACCACCGCCACCCGCGGGCCCTCGGCATCCACCACGCAGATGCTGCTGGCGAACCAAGCCAGCCGCCGCGAAGCATTGGTCGACCCGTCGACCGGGTCGATGACGGCCACGAGGGGAGCGCTGCTGTCGTGCGCGCCCGTCTCTTCGGACAGGACGCCCAAACGCGTGCCGTCCAGCACGGCCAATGCCGCCCGATCGGCCACCACGTCTAGGCCGTACTGCCCCGGCCGTTCCCCGGGGCGCTGCCAGTCGTCGAGCCCGGCCAGCGCCGACGCCACGGCGTCCACCACCTGGTGGCACACGTGGAGCAGCTGGTCGTCGTTCACTCACCCGACCCTACCGGTGGCGCTGTCGGCCAGCGGGGCCCGATCAGCGCGCCCATTAGGCTGAGCGGACCATGGCCGTCATCGACGTCGCAGGATACGTGGCCGACCTGAAGGATCACTCCGTCGACCACGGCTTCCACGTCCACGACGAGCGCCACTTCGTCGAGACCTACTCGCTCCGTCAGACCTGGGAGGTCGACCTGCACCCCGAGGAGGGCTGTGGCGGCCCGCTCGACCTGCACCTGGCCCTGGAGGTGGACCCACGCACCCTGCTCTCCTTCGAGGACGCCGTGATCGACCTGCCCGAGGACGCCGACCCACCCGACGAGTACCACTTCCCGCTCACCTTCACCTGGGGGCTCCCGCCGCTGCCCAACGGGCCCGATCTGCTCCGCCTGGCTATCGACCTGGCCGGCGTGGGCGGCATCGATCTTCCGCTCGAGGTGTCGGCCATCGACTCCTTCGCCTCGGCCACCGACGCCCCGGAGCGGCGGCTGTCCATCGTGGCCCGCTATCCCGTGTCGCTGGCCCGTATCCTCGGCGGCGAAGAGCTCCTGTGCGACGTGTTCGACCGCTGTCTCGCCGTGAGCCGTCATCTGCTCGACGCCGCCCCGGTGTGGCTGAACGAATGAAGCCCCGCCCGGCGCGCCAGTGGATCGGCGCTGCCGTGGTCATGGTGGGCGGCGTCTTCGGTCTGGCCGGGTGCGCCCATTCCAACGCACAGGCTTTGGTGAACCAAGCCTGCGCCCATGTAAACAGATCCCTGTCGCTCTACCAGGCGTCGACCACCACGTCGTCTTCGGCCACCGCTCAGGCTGACAGCGCCGCCGCCCTGCAGCAGCTGCGCGACGCCCTTCCGCTGGCTGCCACCGCTGCCGGCGAGGACGCCCAGTGGCAGGCCTTCATGACCACGCTTTCGGAGACGAGCCGCGTTCCCGAATCGGACCTCGTGAAGGCCCTGTCGCAGCAGTGCACGAGTGT
>DATHCF010000068.1:0-4362 GCA_035319705.1 Acidimicrobiales bacterium
CGGTGCGCCGTGGCTCAACTTTTCCGTCACCCCGGGAAGCGACGTGCACATCGCCCGTACCCGGCTGGTCACGTCGACCCGGCCCATCCTCGGTCAGTCGAGCAGTAGTCCCGCCAGCCGCCGGCGCTGGTAGCCCTGAGAGCCGAACAGCAGGTCGTCCTGCTTGGCCCTTCGGTAAAGGAGGTGGCAGTCCACGTCCCAGGTGAATCCGACCCCACCGTGGATCTGGATGGACTCGGCCGTCACCTCCACTGCCGCCTCTCCGGCGTAACCCTTGGCCACGGCCACGGCCCGCTCACGGTCGCCGCTTTCGGTGTCCGATGCCCATGCCGCATAGTGGGTGCCGACCCTGGCCAGCTCCACGTGGTGCAGCATGTCGGCCGCCTTGTGCTTGATGGCCTGGAAGGTGGCGATGGGCCGGTCGAACTGCACCCGCACCTTGGCGTACTCGACGGCCAATTCCAACGCCCGCTCGGTCGTGCCGACCAGCTCGGCGCACAGAAGGACGCCGACGTCGTCGATCACCCGCCGCCAGACGGCGCTGTGGTCGCCCGGAGGCCCCACCCGCCGGGCGCGCCGTCCGTCGAGCGACAGGCGCGCCAGCTTCCGGGTGACGTCCAATCCGGCCACGGGCTCGCCGGCCGGATCCTCGACCAGAAAGGTGCCGAGTCCCTCGCCTTCGTCGGCCACCACCAGGGCCCAGTCGGCAGCGGCCCCGTCGAGCACGACCGGCTTGGTCCCGGCCAGCAGCCACAGCTCCCCATCGGGCTTGGCCGTGGTGCGAAGGGCGTGGAGCGGATGGCCGGATCCGCCCTCCTCCACCGCCACCGTGCCGCGGCGGCGGCCGGCGGCCAGGTCGGGCAGTAGCTCGTCGAGACCGAGGCGCACGGCGGCCGAGGTGGCGGCCAGCGCCGAGGAGACGAACGGCCCGGGGAACGGGAGCTTGCCCAGCTCCTCCTGCAGCACCACGGCGTCGAGCAGGCCGAGGCCCAAGCCGCCCGCCGACTCGGGCACGAGCACTCCGAGCCAGCCGAGCTCTGCCATGGTCGCCCACAGCTCGGCGGTGACCCCGACCGGGTCGTCGATCATGGCCCGCACGTAGGCAGAGGGCGCTTCGGACGCCAAGGTGGTGCGGACGGCCTGGCGGAACTCGTCCTGCTCCGGCGAGAAGGTGAAGTCCACGGCGCTCGGTGCGGGTTGCGGCCCGGTCAGGCCAGGCGCTCGATGACGGTGGCGTTGGCCTGGCCGCCACCCTCGCACATGGTCTGGAAGCCGTAGCGCCCGCCGGTCGACTCGAGCTGGTTGAGCAAGGTGGTCATGATGCGCACCCCGCTGGCCCCGAGCGGGTGGCCGATGGCGATGGCTCCGCCGCGCGGGTTGAAGAGGTCGGGGTCCGGCGAGAAGGCACGCGCCCACATGAGGGCGATGGAGGCGAAGGCTTCGTTGCACTCCACGGCGTCGAAGTCGTCGACCTTGAAGCCGGTGCGCTCGAGCAGCTTGCGGGTGGCCGGCACCGGGGCCGAGAGGACGATGGCGGCGTCCTCGGCGGCCACGGCGAAGCCGGCGAAGCGCGCCCGCACCGGCAGCCCGAGCTGCTCGGCCACCGAGCGCTCGGCGACGAGCATGGCGGCGGCCCCGTCGGTCATCTGCGAGGAGTTGCCGGCGGTGATGTCGGTGGCGGTGTCGGGATCGAAGCTCTGGGCCGAGGGCAGCGCCGCCAGCTTCTCCAAGGTGGTGTCGCGCCGGATGCCCTCGTCGCTCTCGAGCAGCCGGCCGGTCTCCCTGCCCTCTTCGTCCTTTATGGGCACGGGAACCGCCTCTTTGGCGAAGTGGCCGCTGTCCCACGACTGCGCGGCGCGCCGGTGGCTCTCGAGGGCATAAGCGTCCATGTCCTCGCGGCTGATCTTCCAGCGCTCGGCCAGTACCTGGGCCACCCGGAACTGCATCCACAGGCGGTGGTCGATGACGTCGAGGAACGACGGCGGGAAGGGGCCGGTGCCGCCGCGGGCGTTGGAGGCGAGCGGCACCCGGCTCATCGACTCCGCCCCGCAGGCGATGGCGAGGTCGTAGTGGCCGGCCGCCACGGCGGCGGCGGCGAAGTGCACGGCCTGCTGGGAGGATCCGCACTGGCGGTCGACGGTGGTGCCGGGCACCTCCTGCGGGAGGCCGGCGGCCACCCAGGCGTTGCGGGCCAGGTTGGTCGACTGCTCGCCCACCTGGGTCACACAGCCGGCGATCACGTCGTCGACGCGCCCCGGGTCGACGCCGGTGCGACGCACGAGCTCGCCGAGGGCGAAGGCCAGCAGGTCGACGGGATGCCAGTGCGCCAGGGCCCCGTTGCGCTTTCCGAAGGTGGTGCGCAGGGTGTCGACGATGACCGGTTCGCGTGCCGCCATGAATCCCGTCCGTCAGCCGCGGGATCGCCGCAGGGCGCCCGGCTCGTCCAGCCACCGGTTGAGCGCCACCGTCCGCTGGTTGCGGACCGAGAAGGTGTGCACGATGGCCCGGCGGATACGCCGTTGCTGGTCGGCGGTGATGGCCACCTTGCGCAGGAGGTAGTCGGCCTGGGCGCCGTGGTCCTCCTCGGCATAGGCGTGCACCCGGAAGTTCTCCACTTCGATCCCGTAGTGGTCGCGCATGCCCTCGTACATCTTCTTGGCGTAGCCGGTGGAGGCGGCGAAGCGCTCGCCGGCCCAGCCGAAGGCGGCCAGGCCTTCCTCGTACGAGCGCCGCATGTAGTACAAGGTGGTGAACACGGTCCCGATGGTCTCGGGCATGGCCACGTAGCTCTCGAGCTCCTCGTCGGGGACCCCGAGCTGGTGCGCCCAGGTGATCTTCATGTCCACGTGGTTGGCGTCGCCGGTGTAGCCGGTCTCGTCGCACAGGTTCTGCAGCCAGTGGGCGAAGTGCTCGCTCGCCGCCAGCGACAGGTCGTCGCTGTCGGGGGCGTTGGACACGAGTGAACCGAACTCGCTGGTGTAGAAGCGGCCCAGGAAGTAGTACTCCTTGCAGAAGCGCTTCAGGTACTCCTCCGACAGCGATCCGTCGGCCACCGCCTCCCACATCATGTTCTTGGCGGTGCAGATCTCGGTCTGCAAGGTCGACAGCTCGGTCATGAACTCCTCGACCGCCTTGGCGCTGGCTGTTCGGTTCTCATGGCGGATGTCGTGGAATTCCCGGGTCATGCGCCACCTCCTGTCGTCTGCCGGACTGCTGCTCGCGACCGAGTGGGCCCGGATGAGCAGGCAAATCAGTGTAGTAACTTTCCTGACAGTGATGTCAGGGAACGATGATGCCAGGGCGGGGCTCTCGGAGGCCATTCCGCTCGCCGACGACGACGACCGGGCCGCCCTGCGCAAGCTGGCGCGCGATGTGGCCGAGCGCGACATCGCCCCGCACGCGGCGCACTGGGACGAGACCGAGGAGTTCGCCGAGGACTCGCTGACCGCCCTGCGCAAGGCCGAGCTGTTCACCGTCACCGTCGGCGAGGACTTCGGCGGCATGGGCATGGGCGACCTGGAGGCGGCCATCGTGCTCGAGGAGCTGGCGCGGGTGGACGTCTCCAGCGCCATCCTCTGCCAGCTCGTGTTCAACGGCCCGCCGCGGGCCATCGAGCATCTGGGCAACGAGCAGCTGCGGCGGCGCTGGCTGCCACAGGCGGCGGCCGGGGAGCTGTTCTGCATCGGCATCACCGAGCCCGACGCCGGCTCGGCGGCCACGGCCATGCGGGCCCATCTCGTTCCCGAGGGCGAGGGGTGGCGGCTCGAGGCCTACAAGAACTACGTGACAGGCGGGCACAAGGCCGTGGCCTGCCTGGTGTGGTGCCGCTTCCCGGGCGGCCAGCCGGGCACCGGCAACGGCATCGGCGCGGTGGTGGTGGACCTGTCCAAGCCGGGCGTGTCGGTGGCCGGCACGCATCGCAAGATGGGACTGCGCGGGTGCACCGAGGCGGAGCTGGCCTTCGACGGGGTGCGCATCGACCCCGGCGACGTGCTGGTCATGGGAGAGCCGGCCGACAATTCGGGTCTCAAGACGCTGCTCGCCCACATCAACCACGAACGGTGCGGTAACGCGGCGATGTGCGTCGGCGCCGCCCAGGGTGCGATCGAGTACGCCATGGCCTACATGCACGAGCGGTTGTCGGGCACCACCCCCCTGGCCCGGCTCCAGGGCCTGCAGTGGAAGATCGCCGACATGGCGCTGTCCCTCGAGGGGGCACGACTGCTGCTCCAGCGGGCGCTGGTGCTGGCCGGCCGGGGTGGCACCCCGCCGCCGCTCGAGTCGGCCATGGCCAAGATCGCCTGCAACCTGGCGGCCAAACAGGTGTGCGACGAGGCCCTGCAGCTGCTCGGCGGATACGGG
>DATHCF010000069.1:0-21661 GCA_035319705.1 Acidimicrobiales bacterium
CCACCACCGCGCCCACCACCGCTACTCCGATACGGAACAGGACATCCACTCACCCCAGAAGGGGTTCTGGTGGAGCCACGTGGGCTGGATCCTCTGCGACCGGTACAACAAAGCCGATCTCGATCTCGTCCAGGACCTCGCTGCCTTTCCCGAACTGCGTCTCCTCGAACGCTTCAACAGTCTCGGGCCGTGGATCCTGGGCGGCCTGGCGCTTTGGGTCGGCGGGTGGAGCGGGCTCGTTTTCGGCTTCTTCGGGTCCACAGTCCTCTTGTGGCACGCCACCTTCACCATCAACTCACTCAGCCACACCTTCGGGACCCGCCGGTACGCTACCGCCGACACCAGCCGGAACAACCCGCTGCTCGCCGTGCTCACCTTCGGCGAGGGATGGCATAACAACCACCACCATTACCCAGCGTCGGCTCGTCAGGGCTTCTTCTGGTGGGAGCTCGACCTGTCGTGGTACGTCCTCCGGGGGCTGGCGGCCCTAGGTCTGGTACGCGAGTTGCGGCGTCCGAATGCGGCCGTCCTCGGGCGCAACCGGCTTCACGACGGTGCCTTCGATCTCGGCATGTTCAGAGCAGCGTGGCGGCGCGCCGGTGTCGCTGTGGCGAACTCACGCACCTCGCTCGGGACGCCTGTTGCCGCCGCCGCCAACCTGGTCGGTGCCCGCCAAGCCGCGGTAGAAGCGGCGTTTCGTGCCAAGCGCCTGGCCCTGGAGGAGGCAGTCACGGCATCTCTGCAGGCGGCCGAGGACTTGACCCGTGCAACGAAACTGGCGGCTCGTTCGGCCGGGAGCTGACGGCGGCGGCTCGCCTATCCGGTAGCGGTCTCATCAGCTCAGGATGTTGACAGCTCGAGTGAGGCGCGCAAACGACAGAGGTATGCGGTCCGACCGGGAGGACGCAAGGCAGAAGCCGGGGGCTCTAGATTGGCGAGCTATGAGCCTGGAGTGGGAGCAGACGATTGTCGCTTCGAGGGACGCATCGTCGTTGGGACGGTGGTGGAGGGAAGCACTCGGATGGGTAGTTGTGAATGACGACCCGAACGAGTTCGAGATTCGACCAAAGTCAGACCGATTCCCGGGATTGCTCTTTGTCCCCGTTCCTGAGCCGAAGACTGCGAAGAACCGGCTCCATTTGGATTTTCGGCCCGATGATCAGGATCGTGAGGTGGAGCGGATGCTCACCCTCGGAGCTTCTCGTGTTGACGTAGGTCAGGGTGAGCAGCCATGGGTCGTCCTTTCTGATCCCGAAGGCAACGAGTTCTGCATACTCGGCTCCCGTCGTTCGAGCTGAGCAGCGCGAACATCCGAAAAGTGCTGCGCCGATCCACCCCAAAGGACAGCTGAAAGCGACACATAACGACACCCCGAACGCCTGGGTGCGACCTCGATCATCGACCGGGCGGCCGACTGTGCCCAGCGGGTCTTGTACCTGTTCGAGGCCGAAGTCCGCGGTGAAGACCGACCCCGGGGTGATCGAACTTCAGCCGGTCGGCCAGTTGAAGTTCCATCTGCTCCATTGCGCGAAGTGAGCCAGGGATGGAACGAACGAGGCAGCGTTTACGGTGCCCAACCCAGTCGCGAGGTTGTAGGAGCCGTTGGCGTAGAAGCCAGGGACCGTCACGAGGTCGGAGCTCGAGGCGCAGGCACCGTTGCTGCCGATGTCACCGGCCGTGCAGAAGGTGTAGCTGTTGTCTCCCTGGAAGATCGGCACGATGCCGTCGGGCACCCGGCTCTGGGCCATGGCGTACAGGGTCGGGTTCAGGTAGCCGAGGCTGTGCCCCGCCACCTGGTCGGCCAGTGCGACGATGCCCGAGAACAGCGGGGAGGCTTCACTCGTCCCGCCTATGATCGACCAGCCGGCGACTGACGGGTCCGTGGTGTCGTAGAAGTCGACCGCCCCGTTGACTGCCGCGCTCATCGCGATGTCAGGCGTCCCCCGGCTGTCGCCGACGACGCCTGCCACCCCGTCTTGGAACTGCGGGCGCGAGAAGACCGCAGAGCGGCCTCCGCCACTCGACCCCCAGGTGTAGACGGGCCCCGGCACCCCAACCGTGGAGCTGAGGTCGTGCCAGACGCTGTCAGGAGCCGTCCGGTAGCCCTCGTCGTTGAGGTGCAGCTGGGTGCCGCCTACCGCCGTCACCAGCGGGTCCGACGCGGGCCACGAGTTCACCTGGGAGGAATAGCAGCAGAAAACGTCGTCCGGGTTGGCGCAGCCTGAGCTGGGGTCGCAGTAGTCGTTGGTCGAGCCCTCGTCACCGCTCCCCCCCAGGATGGTCACCCCCTGCTGTTCGGCGTTGAGGTACGCGGAGCGCAGCGGGTAAATCTGGCTCGGGCTGGTGAAGCTCTGCTCGGTGGCACCCCAGCTCTGGGAGATCACGTCACCCAGATGGTGGTCGATGACATAGTTCTCAGCCGCCATGAGCTGCGGGAAGCCGTAGATGCCCTCGGTCTCCGTCATCGGGGTCTCGACCAGGAGGATGTTGGCCTCCGGGGCCATGGCGTGGGACCACTCCACGTCGAGGCTCGTTTCGTCCGTCCAGCCGTAGTAGTCGGAGCACAGATCAGGGCCACTCGGGCTGTAGACCGACGTGCAGTTGGAGGGGTTGGTGGTGATCGGGCCCTCCGGGGTGATCACTTGGAAGGAGGGCGGATCGGGCAGCCCCGTCTGGGCGTCGAAGGTCTGCAGGTCCGAGGCGATGGACGGCGATCCGAAGGCGTCGACGATGACGATCGTCTCGCCCTGGCCTTCGATCCCCCGGAAGAACAGTGGGGCGAGGTCGTAGGCCCGCTGGAGCTGGAAGGGCTCGTAGCAGGCGATGCCGAAGTCCGCCTCGCATTCCGCCGTGGTCGGCGGCTGCGAGATCTTGCCCAGCGCCGCTGCCGGGAGGACGTGCCCCATGGCAAACGGGACCGGTTCGACCGGGGCGCCGGCCACTGCCGACATACTCGAGCCGACCAAGCCGCCAAAGGCAGCAGTCAGTGCACCAGAACCGAGAACAAGCGCGGCTCTCCTGCCAAGACGCATAGTGACCTTCCTTCCGAGCCCCGCCGACACCGGGGCAGCCTCGAGGTGCTCGAGCCACTCCGCCAGAAAACGGAGACGGTCTCGGTTCCGGTGCGGAACTTCCCCCGTGAGACATCCGATACGAGCTGGCCCAGCTTCCTGTCCGCCAGCCGGGCATCGGCACCGGGCCTGCGATCCGGAGCGTGAACGGTCTTGGTCACGAGAGAACTCCACCGGCGTCGGCCGGCGCCCGATGTGGGCCCGCAGACGCCGCACGGCTAGCCTAACCTCGCGTCTGCCACCCTGCGGGCGTCAGCACAGCGACGTGTTGCTCCGCTGCTGCTCCGGGGGCAGCCTGGGAGGCGGGTCCGCACCTTTTCCCAGCTGGAGGAGTGCGAGAGCGGACGAATCGGACGGTCTCGAAAACCGTTGTGGTCGTTAGGCCACCGTGGGTTCGAATCCCACCTCCTCCGCCAAGATGTGACGTGACCGGAGATCAGCCGGTCAGCCGGCGCCGTCCGGGCGGGCGACGCGCGGTCGGGTCAGCCCGGGGGTCAGCCCGACAGGGCGTGCAGTCCGAGCTCGAGCAGATGGGCCACGAAAAGATGGGGATTGACGAACATCCAGTCGTGGTCCACCGGGCGGCCGTCGGGCGACCGGGCCACCGTGAAAGTGCCGCCGAGTTGCTCGGCGAACTCCGCGCCGTCCGAGCGCGACAGGATCGAGTCGCGATTCGCCCACAGCACGTGAGCCGGGATCTCCGCCGTAGCCACATCGGCAATGGGCCCGTCACGCCGGGAGCGAAATCCCCACCACGCAGCCGACGCCAGCTGGAAGGGGTGGGCGAGCCACTGGCTGGCGAAGGCGGCGGTCGCCGGGGCGGTGGCCAGCCGGAGCAGGTGCCACGGGCGGCGAAGGGCCTCGTCCGCCAGCCCCCATTCCTCCGACACGGCCAGGGTGTCGGAGAACACGAGCTCGACCACCCGCTCGGGGTGCTCACAGGCGAAGCCGAGCTCGATCCCGCCACCGAAGGAGTGCCCGAGCAGACTGACACGTTCGATCTCGAGGTGGTCGAGGGTGGCCACAAAAGCATCGACGGTCCGCTGGTAGCTCCAGTGCCCGCGCTGGGCGAACAGGTCGGGGACGACCACACGCGACCGCTCGGCCAGCAACGTGGCCGTGCGGCGGTACACGAACGGGCGCATGCCGAACCCGTGCAGCAGCGCCAGCGGCGGCCCCTCGCCGAGGTCCAGCGGAACGTGCAGGCGCTCGGCGGTGCTCATCGGCCTCGGGCGCGCCATGCGGACCCGGCACGCCCGCGGGTCACCGCCTGACGGTGATCACTCCGGTGGCGATCGGGCTCAGGGCGTCCCGATAGGTGTAGGTGCCGGCCGTCGCAAAGGTGTGCGACCACGTCCCGCTCACCATGGTGGGACTGGAGAACCCGCTGAAGGCCACGTCGGCCGCTTCGGGCGCCTCCATCCACTTCCACTCCACCGCCTGGCCGGCGTCGATGGTGACGTGCGACGGCTCGATGCTGTCGTACTCGAGGTCCACCACCGCCGCCGGCGCCACGGAGCTGGCCGGGCTGGCCGAGGTCCCGGCGCTGAGCGGGAGGTTGTCGGGTGTGCCGCAGGCGGCGAGCAGCAGCGCCGCCACGGGGGCGAGCAGGACCAGAGCCAGGGGTCGCGACATAGCCGGTCATCATTCCCGGGCGACGTCACCTCTGTCCATGTGGGTGTCCGGCCTGGCCGGCCGGGCCGGCCGTGCGCTCTGTGCCCTGGCGTTCCAGCCAGCGGCGGAATCCCGCCGCGTTGGAGTGGACCCCGTTCAGGGTCTCGAGCTTCTCCCGCTGAGCCGGGTCCACCTGTCCGAGATCCTGGGAAAAGGCCTCCTCCAGGGCCGCGGCGATGTCGGCGCCCTCACGCCAGGCCTGGGTCGCCACCGCCGCCCAGCGCCGCAGCGTCTCCTCGGCCTCGGCCAGCACTGCCATGGGCTCGGGCACGAGCCCGTAGTGGGCCAGAGCCAGGCCGGCCGGCGACCGCTCGGCGAAGCGGTGGAGCGAGTGCAGCGCCTGGTCGAGGTCGAAGTCAGGCGGCGGCGTGGACGGCCGCAGCACACCGGCATCGGGGAGCCGTACCCCCACGGCGTCGCCGGCGAACAGGATGCCGCTGTCGGAGTCGTGCAGGGCCAGATGGTGCTTGGCGTGGCCCGGCGAGTCCACCGTCACGAGCACGCGCCCGCCACCCACGGCGAGCTCGTCGCCGTCCTCGAGGACGTGGATGCGCTCGGCCGGTGTGGGATCGAGCCTTCCGTACAGCGTGTCGAGCAGCGGCCCGTAGACGCGCTCGGCCGAGTCCACC
This sequence comes from Acidimicrobiales bacterium, assembly GCA_035319705.1. Taxonomy (GTDB): domain Bacteria; phylum Actinomycetota; class Acidimicrobiia; order Acidimicrobiales; family UBA8190; genus UBA8190. The sequence continues at coordinate 5,375 of DATHCF010000069.1, forward strand.
AGGCGGCTCGGATCGGCCAGGTGCCGCGCCCCTTTTTGGTGGACGTAGACGGTGGCCGACGGAAAGGCCCGGGCCACGTCGCCCACTCCGCCGGCGTGGTCGAGATGGATGTGGGTCACCGCCACCCCGGCCAGCTGGCCGGCGTCCACCCCGAGGTCCCCGAGCGCCTCGAGCAGCACCGGCACCGAGCTCTGGCTGCCTGTCTCCACCAACACCGGCGAGGTTCCGGTGACGAGGTACCCGGCGGTGACGCGTTCCCAGCCGCCGAGCAGCGTGTCGATCTGGATCACGCCGGGGGCGATCTCCCGCGTCGAGGTCACGAGCCCAGCTCGATGACGACCTTGACGTCGTCGGCGTGACGCTCGAGCGCCTCGTTCCACCGGCCGATGGGCACCCTCCGGCTCACCACGCCCTGGAGCCAGTTCCGGTCGGCCTCGGCCAGCGCCTCGGCCCCGGCCTGGTAATGGCGGCGATTGGCGTTGACGGAGCCGACCACCGACTCGTTCTCGAGCACCATCGAGCGGTTGAGCAGTCCGGCGTCGACGTCGAGACTGCGTCCCCCCGACGACACCCCGGTGAGGCACACCACGCCTCCGGGCCCTACGTGCTCCATGGCGTCGAACACGAGCGACCCCACCCCGGTGCACTCGATCACCACGTCCGGTTCCTCCACGGCGTCCTTGACCGCACCGGTGTGGTAGGTGGCGCCCAGCCCGGCTACCAGATGTGGCTTCGGCCCGCCGCTCACCTGGTCGATCACGTGCACGTCGAGGCCGCGTTGTACCCCCATCAGCGCGGCCAGCAACCCGATGGGCCCCGCGCCGGTGACGAGCGCCCGGGCCGGCTTCCACCGCGCCCGGGTCCCGATGCGCTCCACCTGCTCCCAGGCCTTGGCTACCACGCTGGCCGGCTCGAGCAGCACGCCGAGGTTCCCGAGCGACGGGTCGACCTTCACGGCGAAGTCGGACTCGACCCGGTAGCGCTCCGAGCAGTAGCCGTTGCGCTCTTTGATGCCGCGTTCGGTGTAGCGGCCGTTGCGGCAGAAGTCCCACTCGCCCACCGCGCAGTTGAGACAGGGCACCGGATCGGGGCGGCGGACGATGCCCACCACCAGGTCGCCGGGCGCCACCCCGGCGTCCTCCGGTGCCTCGAGCACACGCCCGAGCGACTCGTGCCCGAGCACCAGACGCTGGCTCCCCGGCGGTGCCCAGCCGTAGGCGCCCGACACGATCTCCATGTCGGTGCCGCACACACCCACCGCCAGCGTCTCGACCAGCACGGGCCCGTCTGTGTCGGGCGGCTCCTCCACGTCGTCGAGGCGGGCAGAGCCGGCTTGCGACGGCACCACGGTGAGCGCTTTCACGGTGTGGGCTCCTTCCTATCGCCCCGCCTCTCGCCCCGGCGACCGGCCGTACGCGATTCGGGCACTGCGGCCCGGCCGTCGCCGGGAACGCCGGCCGGTTCTGCGGCGGGCGAAGCCGGCGCCTGCCGGGAACTCCGGTGGGCGAGCGGATGGGCGGAACCGCCGGTCGGGTGCAGGCCGCTCTGCCAGCTACGGGCACGTCGCAGCAGGCCGATGGCGCTGGGACGTTTCATCTCGTCGGTGGAGCGGCCCGCCAGGCTGTAGGCGCTGTTCACCAGCGAGACATGCGAGAAGGCCTGGGGGAAGTTCCCGACCTGACGCCCCAGCCGGGCGTCGTACTCCTCGGCCAGCAGCCCGAGATCGTTGCGCAGACCGAGCAGGCGCTCGAAGAGCTCGACGGCCTCCTCGCTGCGGCCCATCATGGCCAGGTTGTCGGCCATCCAGAACGAGCAGGCCAGAAAGGCGCCTTCGTGGCCTTCGAGCCCGTCGACGTCGTGCGCGTCGGCCGCCCGGTAGCGCAACACGAAGCCGTCCTCGGTGAGCTCGCGCTGGATGGCCTCCACGGTGGAGATCATGCGCGGGTCGGTGGCGGGGAGGAAGTCGACGATTGGGATCATGAGCAGGCTGGCGTCGAGGGCGTCGGAGCCGTAGTACTGGGTGAAGGCGCCGCGCTTCTCGTCGTAGCCCTTCTCGAGCACCTCGGCGTGGATGCGGCCGCGCAGCTTCTTCCAGTCCTCGACCGGCCCCTGCTGCTGGAACTCCTCGGCCATGCGGATGGCCCGGTCGACCGCCACCCACGCCATCACCTTGGAGTGGGTGAAGTTCCGCCGGGGGCCGCGCACCTCCCAGATGCCGTCGTCGGGGTCCTGCCAGTGACCCGAGACGAAGTCCATGAGGACGCGCTGCAGGTCCCACGCCGGGGCGCTGACGGGGTCCCCCACCACACATGCCTGGTAAAGCGCCGACATCACCTCGCCATAGACGTCGAGCTGGAACTGCCCGGAGGCGGCATTGCCCACCCGGACCGGCTTGGATCCCTCGTACCCGGCCAGCCAGTCCACCTCCCACTCGTCCAATCGGCGTTCGCCGGCGGGCCCGTACATGATCTGCAGCTCGGCCGGGTCCCCGGCCACCGCCCGCAGCAGCCAGTCACGCCAGGACATGGCCTCCTCGTGGAACCCGCCGCGCATGAGGGCGGTGAGGGTCAAGGTGGCGTCGCGCAGCCAGCAGTAGCGGTAGTCCCAGTTGCGCACGCCGCCCACCGTCTCGGGCAGTGACGTGGTGGCGGCGGCGACGATGCCACCGGTCGGACGGTAGGTGAGGGCCTTGAGCGTCACGAGCGATCGCATCACCGCGCCGCGCCACGGTCCGTTGAAGTCGTTTACGGACGACCACTCCTGCCACCACAACCTGGTGTCGGCCACGGCGTAGCGGGCATCGACCGGCCGGGGCGGGCTCTCGTGCGAGGGGAACCAGGTGAGGACGAAGGGGGTGTGCTGGCCGGCGCTGACGGTGAACTCCGCCACCGTCGTCATGCCCTCGCCCCGGGTGCGCACCGGCGTCCACAGGGCCAGCCCGTCCGGCCCGGCGGCGGCCAGAAGAAGGCTGCCCGTCCGGCGCACCCAGGGGATGACCCGGCCGTAGCCCGGCCGCATGGCCAGGTCCATGCGCATGGCCACTTCGCCGCCGATGCCCTCCACCATGCGCACCACGTGCGGCAGGTCCTCGCGAAGCGGCATGCAGTCGACCAGGCGCACCGCCCCGGTGGAGGTCTCGAACTCGGTCTCGAGGACGAGCGAGTCGCCGTGGTAATGGCGCGACCGCCGGCGCACCTCCCCCGCCGGGGCGATCCTCCAGAAGCCGTTGGACTCGTCGCCGAGCAGCTTGGCGAAGCAGGACGGCGAGTCGAAGCGGGGCAGGCACAGCCAGTCGATCGACCCGTCGGTGCCCACCAGCGCGGCGGTGTGGGTGTCCCCGATGATCCCGTAGTCCTCGATGGCCAGGCTCACGGCACCTTTTCTACCTGTAGCCGCCCGTCTCCACCGTTCTCCGCCACCGTCCTCTCAGCCGTTCACGCAGCCCTGGGTGGACACCGGCCGGGAGGTGGGCTCCTGCTCTCCGACGCGCACGTCGGCCAGGACCTTGGGCATGGCCAGGGCATAGCCCACGTCGGTGCTGCTGGTGGAGCGGGCGAACACCACCCCGATCACCTCGCCGTCCGGCTCCACCAGTGGACCGCCCGAGTTCCCCGGCTGCACCAGCGCCGAGAGCTGGTAGACGGTCCGCACCGTCTGGGCGTTGCCGTAGATGTCGAGGCCCGTGGCGTCGAACACCGCCTCCACCGCCGCCGCCCCGTAGGCGAACGGGCCGCCTTCGGGGTATCCCATGACCGCACCACTCGCCCCCCGGCCGACCAGGCTGTCGTCGAGGTGGGCGACCGGGATCGGGGGATCGGGCAGCCCGGGCACGTAGAGCACCGAGATGTCGAGCTGCGGGTCGAAGAGCATGGGATAGGCGCTGTGGCGGCCGTGGGTGTCGATGACGTCGGGATGCGGGATGCCGGCGACGACGTGCGCATTGGTGAGGACGTAGTCGGGGGCCACCACGAAACCCGAGCCCTCCTGGATGACGCCGCAGCCCTCGCCGGCGATCTGCACGGTGGAGGGCCCCGCGGCGTCCACCGCCGCGGCCACCGCTGCGTTGCTGGGCGGCGCCACCGGGCCGACGGCGGAGGGGGGCAGGCCGGTGAACACCACCGGGAAGCCCTCGGTGGCGAGAAACGACTCGATGCGGGAGAACACCCCCGGGGGGGACGGCATGATGCTGTCGATGGCGCGCAGGATGGTCGAATTGCGCAGCGCCGCGTCGAAGCTCGTGTAGCGGCTGTTCACCACGATGTTCGCCACCAACCAGGCGGCGAGCAGCGTGGCCACCACCGCTACCACCGCGCCGAAACCCGAGTCGACCGGTCCCAGCCGCAGCCGGCGCAGGAAGTTGCTCGAATGGCTGCCGAGGACACGACCCATCCCTCCGACCAGTCCGGCCAGACCGAATATGACCACCGCGGCGACGATTGTCTTGCTGAGATTGCCGGTGACGTGGTGGAGGATGACCGGGGCCAGCAGGGCCCCGAAGAGCAGGCCCAGCCAGAAGCCGCCGAAGGACAGCACCTGCATGGCCGCACCCAGGCGGAGCCCGTGCATGCCGGCCAGTGCCACCAAGACCAGGATCGCCCAGTCCACCCAGTTCATCGAGCTAGATCCTCCCCCAGGTGACGGCCCTACTCCCATTCGGCCCATTCGATCCGTACGGCCCGTGACGTGTCCGCCTTCGGCCACGACGACCTCGTGGCGGATCCACTGGGGCCGGGAAGCCGCCCGGCGGTAGTTTTCCCGTCGATGGGAGATGTCGCCGGGCTCCTGGCCGAGGTGGTCGGCGCGCCGCACGTCTCGAGCGGCGACGCCATCTCGCCCGACTACGACCACGACGAGTGCCTGACGGTCGTGCCCGTCCGGCCGCTGGCGGTGGCCCGGCCGGGCAGCACCGAAGAGGTGTCGGCCATCTTGCGCCTGGCCCGGGCCGAGCACATCCCCGTGGTGGCCCGCGGTAGCGGCACAGGGCTGTCGGGCGCGGCGGTGCCCACAGCGGAGGCGGTGGTGGTGTCGTTCGAGCGCATGGACGCCATCGTGGAGATCGACACCGAGAACCACGTAGCCGTCGTCCAGCCCGGCTGCACCTTGCAACGACTCGACGAGGCCACCGCCGCGGTGGGCCTCGTGTACCCGGTGTTCCCCGGAGAGTCGAGCGCCTCGCTCGGCGGGAACGTCGCCACCAACGCCGGGGGCATGCGGGCGGTGAAGTACGGCGTGACCCGTCACCAGGTGCTGGGGCTCGAGCTGGTGCTGGCCGGCGGCGAGGTGATCCGCACCGGCGGGAAGTTCGTGAAGTCGTCGACCGGCTACGACCTGACCCAGCTGGTCGTGGGGTCGGAGGGGACGCTGGCGCTCGTGACCGAGGCCACCTTGCGCCTCTATCCCCGCCCCGCGCACGCCGCCACCGTGCTGGCACCTTTCAGCGCGCTGGAGGAGGTGACCGCGGCGGTGGCCCCGGTGGTGCGAAGCGGCATCGGGCCGCGGGTGCTCGAGTACGTGGACGCCATCACCATGGCCGCCATCACCGGGAGTGCGGGCCTGGATCTCGGCATCCCGACCGACATCGCCGCGCGCACCAACGCCTATCTGGTGGTGGTGCTCGAGTCCTCCCACGAGGACCGCCTCGACGAGGACGTGCAGGGGCTCGGTGAGCTGCTGTCGAAGCTCGGCGCCAGCGACGTGTACGTGCTGCCGCCCCACGCCGGCGCCGCGCTCATCTCGGCCAGGGAGAAGGCGTTCTTCGTGGCCAAGGCGGCCGGGGCCGACGACATCGTGGACGTGGTGGTGCCGCGGGCGGAGATCGCCCGGTACCTGGCCACGGTGGGAGAGCTGGCCCGGGAGCACGCCGCGCTCGTCACCGGTTGCGGGCACGTCGGCGACGGGAACGTGCACCTGTCGGTGTTCCAGCCCGACCCCGCCCAGCGTCACCTCTTGCTCATGGCCCTGCTCGGCGCCGGCCTGGCCCTGGGTGGCGCCATCACCGGGGAGCACGGGGTGGGAAGCGAGAAGAAGCAGTACTTCATGGAGCTCGAGGACCCGGTGAAGATCGCCCTGATGCGTCGCATCAAGGCGGCCTTCGACCCCGACGGCATCCTCAACCCGGGAAAGATCTTCGACTGAAGATGAAGGGCGCCGAGTCCCTGCTGCGCACCTTGCTCAATTGCGGTGTCGACGTCTGCTTCAGCAATCCCGGCACCTCGGAGATGCATTTCGTGGCTACCCTGGACGACGTCCCCGAGATGCGCGCCGTGCTGGCGCTGTTCGAGGGGGTGGCCACCGGGGCGGCCGACGGCTACGCCCGCATGGCGCGACGTCCGGCCGCCACCCTGCTGCATCTGGGCCCCGGGCTGGCAAACGGCATCGCCAACCTGCACAACGCCCGGCGCGCCCACTCGCCGGTGCTGAACGTGGTGGGTGACCACGCCACCTACCACCAGCGATACGACGCTCCGCTCCAGAGCGACATCGCCTCTCTGGCCCGTCCGGTATCGGTGTTCTACGTCGAGACCCGCTCGGGCGAGCAGCTTCCGGCTGAGGTGGCCGGGGCGGTGGCGCAGGCCAGGTGCCCACCGGGAGGGGTGGCCACCGTGGTGGTGCCGGCCGACGTGTCGTGGTCGGAGGCGGCGCCTCCCGCCGGGCCGGCCGCATGGCCGGAACCGGCGCCGGTGCCGGCCGACGTGGTCGAGACCCTGGCCAAGGCGCTGCGCCTCGGCGAGCCGTCGGTGGTGCTCGTCGGTGGCCCGGCCATGACCGAGCGGGGACTGGTGGCGGCCAGCCGGGTGGCGCAGGCACCCGGGGCGAGGCTCTTGTGCGAGACGTTCCCGGCGGTGCACGAGCGCGGGGCGGGGATCCCGCCGGTCGAACGCCTGGCCTATCTGCCCGAGCTCGTGAGCATGCAATTGAATGGTGCGCGCCATCTGGTGCTCGCCGGCACGGCGTCGCCGGTGGCCTTCTTCGCCTATCCCGGCAAGCCGAGCGACCTGGTGCCGGAGGGATGCCAGGTCCACCAGCTGGCCGGCGCCGGCGAGGACGTGGTCGGGGCGCTCGAGGCGCTGGCCGACGCCCTGTCGCTAGCCGATGCCCCGGTGGTCCGCCAGGCGGCGGAGCGTCCGGGCTTGCCGACCGGCCCGCTCGACCCCCAGGCGGTGGCCGCCGTGGTGGGGGCGCTGCTGCCCGAGGGGGCGGTGGTGTCCGACGAGGCCAACACCGCCGGCATCTTCGTGCCCGGCGCCACCGCCGGGGCGCCGCCGCACCACTGGATGACACTGACCGGCGGGGCCATCGGACAGGGAATGCCGCTCGCCACCGGGGCGGCGGTGGCCTGTCCGGACAGAAAGGTGCTTTGCCTGGAGGCCGACGGCAGCGCCATGTACACCCTGCAGGCGCTGTGGACACAGGCCCGCGAGCAGCTGGACGTGACCACCTTGGTGTACGCCAACCGCAGCTACGCCATCTTGGAGATGGAGCTCGCCCGGGTAGGCGCCGGCGCGGCGGGTGAACGGGCCCGTCGGCTTCTGGAGCTGGCCCCGCCCACCTTGGACTTCGTCTCCTTGGCGCGGGGGATGGGGGTGCCGGCCTGGCGTGCCACCACCGCCGAGGAGCTGGCCGACCAGCTGGGCCGCGCCCTGGCCGAGGAGGGCCCGGCGTTGGTGGAGGCCGTGGTCTGACCCCCCTGAATCCTAGTAACCCACCTTAATCACTTATTTCTACTTGATTTATCAGGTTTAGACGGTTACCGTCTCCTGACACGCCCGATGGGGGGGCACGAGCGCCAGGAGGCGGCAAGCACCATGCACGATCCACGTGGGCGGGTCGTCCGCCGTACCCTGGTGGCCGGCCTCGGCGGTGCCCTGGCGGCCGTGGCCGCCCTGGCCACCCCGGCGGCGGCGACCACCTCGCCGACCACCGACTGCGCCGGCACCATCTGCACGGTCACCTACACCTACAACGGCGGGTTGCAGAGCTGGAGCGTCCCGTCCGGCGTGACCTCGGCCAACTTCGACGTCTTCGGGGCGGCCGGCGGTTCGGTGCCCGGTACGAACCAGCCGGTGGGCGGCCTCGGTGGAGAGACCAAGGGCACGCTGTCGGTGATCCCGGGGGATCTCTACTTCATCTACGTCGGCGCGGCGGGCGCTAACGAGAATCCGTCCACGACGGCCACCACCGCGACCGGCGCCTTCAACGGCGGCGGGCCGGGCGGGGGGCCCACCTCGGGCCAGTCGGGTGCCGGCGGAGGGGGCGCTTCTGACGTGCGCTATGGCGGCACGGCGCTGAGCAACCGGCTGATCGTGGCCGGCGGCGGTGGCGGGGCCGGAAGCGCCACGACGTCTCCCGCCACCAACGGCGACGGCGGGGCCGGTGGCGGCACCACCGGCGGAGCCGGAACGGGCGAGGCAGCCACCGACGGCGGCGGCGGCACCCCGTCGGCCGGCGGCGCGGCGGGCGGGGCGGTCGGAACATCGGGAGCGGCCGGCACCGCCGGTGCCCTCGGGCTGGGCGGCACCGGAGGAGGGGTGCTGTCCGGAGGAGGCGGCGGCGGCTACTACGGCGGCGGCGGCGGCGGATCCGACTCCTCCACCACCGCCTACGGGGCGGGCGGCGGCGGTTCGTCGTACGCGGCGTCGTCGGTGAGCGACGCCGTGCTCAGCCCCGGCGTGCAGTCCGGCAGCGGCAAGGTGGTCGTCACCTACGTGGACGACGACCTGTCGATAGGCGGCGTCCCCTCCGACATCACCACCACCGCCACCAGCGCATCCGGGGCGCCGGTGACCTACAGCGCCCCCGTCGCCTTGGACCCCTTCCTCAGCACGCTGCCTCCGGTCAGCTGCACGCCGGCGTCGGGAAGCACCTTCCCCGTCGGCTCCACCACCGTCAACTGCTCGACCACGGACTCCGACGGCTCCACCGCCACCGCCTCGTTCACGGTCACCGTCACCACCGCCGCCGCCAACGCCCAGACCACGAGCGTCCCCGGAGCCACCGATGCCGAGACCGGTGAGCCGTGGGCCGGCTCCGCTCCCTTCGAAGGTGCCGTGGCCGGCGTGGGACTTGGCCTCGTGGGTGGCGGCCTGGCCCGCCGGCGGCGGGTCAGGACGGCGGCCACCCCTGGAGATGCGTCGTGAACGGCGTGAGCCATCGACCCGACGCATCGACCCCTTCCCGACAGGAGCCTGCTTTGCCCGAACTCCCCGTTCCCGACCAGCGGCGCCGCTGGCGTCTCGCGAAGGCTGTGGCCGTGGTCGCCGGCGCGGCGGTCGTCCTGGCCGCCTGCAGCTCGGCGGCACCCTCGGCGGCGAAGAAGAAGGTCAAGCACGACTCCGGAGGGATCTCGTCCACCACCACGACCCTCGCTCCCGGCGCCACGACCACCACCACGTCCGGCTCGTCGCATTCGAGCTCGGGCGGCTCCGGCTCGTCCGGCTCGGGCAACAAGTCGTCGAATTCGGGCGGCTCCGGATCGAGCAGCGGTCCATGCTCGAGCAGCGCCCCCGGCGGGGTGCTGGGCGGATCGTGCGACACCTCGAGTCCGGCCATGCAGCTCACCGGAGCCGGGTCCAACTCCATCGCCCCGTTCTTCTCGAGCGTCTTCTACTCCTACAACCAGTCCAACCACAACGTGAGCGTCAACTACAACCCGGCGGGCAGCGGCACCGGAGTGGCCGACATCAAAGCCAACTCAGTTGACTTCGGCGACTCGGAGGTGCCCATCGCCACACCCGCCTCTGGGAACGGCGGAGCCATCCTGCAGCTGCCGGTCGACCTCGGCGGCGTGGCCATCAGCTACAACGTGAGCGGGGCCCCGAACAACCTGCAGATCACCGGCGCCCAGCTCGCCGAGATCTACTCCTCGACCACCAACCTGTACTGGGACACATTCTTCTCCAACGGCTCACTTCCACATGAGCTCATCAAGCCCGTCTACCGCTCCGACACGTCCGGCCCCGGTTACGACCTCGACCAGTATCTGATCGACACCTCGCTATCGTGGGCGAGCGCTGTCAGCAACAATCCCTCCACTTCGTGGCCGAGCTACGGAAAGGGTGCCAACTCGAGCGGCCAGCAGCTCAACACCGGAGTGGCCACCTACATCTCGGAAACCGAAGGAGCCATCGGCTACGTCGAGTACGCCTACGCACAGGAGGCCGGCTTCACCGACGCCGCGCTGCAGAACGCCTCTGACAGCTACGTCTCCCCGTCGTCCTCCAGCATCGCCGCCGCCGGCGCCGAGGCCAGCAACCTGAGCGCGTCAAACTTCAATATCGTGAACGGCACCGGCAGCGCCTATCCGCTGGCCAACTTCAGCTGGACGCTCGTCTATCAGACGCAGCCCAACACCAACCAGGGCATCGTCCTCGGAAAGCTCTTCGACTGGGTGACCACCACCGGCCAGGGCCAGGCGCAGAAGCTCGGCTACTCACCACTGCCGTCCAACGCCGTCAGCCTGGCGCATTCCACGCTCCTCGAGCTGCAGACGTCGAGCGGCCAGAAGATCTTCTCCTCCTGACCGGGCCGATGTCGGCGTCTCGAGCGGCGGACGTGCGGACACAGCCGTGACGACACTGTCCGCGCCGCCAGCGGTGAGCTCGCTGGCCGTGCCCGGCGTCGGCGAAGCTCTGGCCCGCCAACGGACCAAGCGCCGCGGGCGGCTCTACGCGCTCATCCGGTGGGCGGGAGCGGCGCTGTTCGTCGCCGTATTCCTGGCGCTGTTGGTGACGCTATTGCAGCAGGCCGCGCCCGCCCTCGGGCACATGGGACTCAGCATCCTCTGGCGAGGCTGGAACCCACAGAAGAACGAGCTCGGCGCCGGCGTGTTCATCGTGGGCACTCTGCTCACCACCGCTTTGGCCCTGCTCCTTGCCGTGCCCGTCGGCGTGGGGGCTGCCGCCATGTTCGCCGAGCTGGCGCCGCGCTGGATCGCCGGACCGCTCACCGCCATGGTCGAGTTCCTGGCCGCCATCCCGAGCGTGGTGGTGGGGCTGTGGGGACTGATCGTGCTCACCCCACTCTTCGCCCGCGACGTCGAGCCCTTCCTGAAGACCGTGCCCGGCCTCGACGCCGCCTTCCACGGCGAGCCCCTCGGATCGAGCATCCTTCTGGCCGGGGTGGTGCTGGCCATCATGATCCTGCCCACGGTGGTGGCCCTCAGCCGCGTGGCCATGACCGGCGTGGCCTTGGCCGACCGAGAGGCGGGAATGGCCCTGGCCGCCACGCGATGGCAGGTGGTGCGCAAGGTGGTGATCCCGGGCGCCGGGCGCGGCATCCGGGCGGCGGTCACCCTGGCCATGGGCCGGGCCATGGGTGAGGCCATCGCCGTGGCCTTCGTCATCGGCAATGGCAGCGGACTGCCCCACTCCCTGCTCTCCCCCGGCGCCAGCCTGGGTTCGGCCATCGTGAGCTCCTTCAGTGAGGCGCTCCCGGGCAGCCTGTTGAAGAGCGGCGTGGTTGCCCTGGTGTTGGTGCTGCTCGCCATCTCGGTGGCGGTCAACGTCGGGGGCCAGATCCTCATGCGCACCCGCAGGCCCGCGGTTCCCCCTCGCGGCCCGGCCGACGGGACCGGGACTCCCCCCACCCTCGCCCCGGACCCCGGGCTGGTCCTGGTGGAGATGCAGCCGTGAGCGCACCCGCCGCGTCGGTGACCCTCTCTGGACCGCAGCTGTCGCAACGGGAGCTGGTGCGCGCCACGGCCGAGCGCCGGATCGGCCGCCGCCGGGTGCGGTCGCGACTGGCCACCGCCGCCTGTGCCGTGACGGTGTGCCTGTCGCTGGCTCCCTTGGTGAGCCTGATCGCCTACATCATCGATCGCGGCGCCCGGACACTGTCGCTCGGGTTCCTGGTGCACACCCCCAAGCCGATCTTCGTTCCGGGCAACGGCATCGGAAACGCCATCGTCGGCACGCTCATCATCGTGGGCCTCGCCATGGCTATGGCGGTGCCCGTGGGCCTGGCTGCGTCGCTCTTCGTGATGGAGGGTCCGCGCAGGCTGAGCGGAACGATTCGCTTCGCCGCCGACGTGCTGTCCGGCACGCCGTCCATCGCCATCGGCGTGTTCGCCTACGCCGTGATCGTGCTCACCATCGGCTACTCAGGACTGGCCGGCAGCTTCGCCTTGGCCGTGCTCATGCTTCCCATCATGGTGCGGGCCGACGAGGAGGCCATGGCGGCCGTGCCCGCCGAGCTGTGGGAGGCGGGACTCGCCCTCGGCACGCGGCGCGGCCGGATCGTGCGATCGGTGGTGCTGCGCTCGGCGCTGCCGGGCATCGTCACGGGCAACCTGCTGGCCATGGCCCGGGCCATCGGCGAGACGGCACCGCTCATCTTCACCATCTTCGGCAGCCAGTTCTACGCCTTGCGCCCCACCGCGCCTATGTCGGCGATGCCGCTCGTCATCTACACCGACGCCACCGAGCCCTTCAAGAGCGCCCAGGCCACCGCCTGGGGTACCGCCTTGGTGCTCCTGGTGCTCGTGGTGGTGGTCTCGGTCGCAGCCAGGGCGGTGGCCGCAGTCATGACCCGAAAGGCAAGATGAGATGAGCATGGTGCACAGTTCCGACGCTCCCCCTGACCGGCCGTTGGTCGACAAGCTGGCCGCCCGTCTGGCGGCCGAAGCCGGAACAGAGCACGAGCTCGGCAATGCCAGCCGGGGCGAAGAGGCGCCCAGCGCCGGCGGAGCAGCCGCGCCGGCGGCAGCGGTGACGCTGAAGGACGTGGCCGTGACCTTCGGGGGCCAGGTGGCGGTGCGCAACGCCACCCTGGAGCTGGCGGCCAACAAGGTCACCGCCCTCGTCGGCCCGTCGGGGTGTGGCAAGACGTCGATACTGCGCGCCATGAACCGCCTGCACGACCACACCGGCGGCAGGGTCACCGGCTCGATTCACCTGGGAGATCTCGACGTCTACGGCCCCGGCACCTCGCCCGAGCTCGTCCGCAGCCGGGTGGGCATGGTCTTCCAGAAGCCGAACCCCTTCCCCACCATGGGCATCTTCGACAACGTGGTGTCGGGACTGCGCTTCAACGGCATCCGCTCGAAGGCGCTGCTGGCCGAGGCGGGCGAAGCGGCGCTGCGGAAGGCCGCCTTGTGGGACATCGTCAAGGACCGCCTCTCCGACCCGGCGGTGCGCTTGTCCGGCGGGCAGCAGCAGCGGCTGTGCATCGCCCGAGCCTTGGCCGTCGAACCCGAGGTCATCCTCATGGACGAACCGTGCTCGGCGCTCGACCCGGTGGCCACGGCCAAGATCGAGGCCCTCATCACCGAGCTCTCGGCGGACGTCACCGTGGTCCTCGTGACCCACAACATGTTCCAGGCCGCGCGCGTCTCGGACTTCACCGCCGTGTTCCTGCTGGGCGACGACCGGGTCGGCGAACTCGTCGAAGTGGGCCCGACCGCCACGGTGTTCGCCGAGCCCCGCGACCCGCGCACCAAGGCCTACGTCACCGGGCACATCGGCTGACGGCGCCACCATGCTCATCCACGCCAAAGTCGACTACGGCATCCGGGCTCTGCTCGCCCTGGCCGACACCACCCCGCGACCGGCCACCACCGAGGCGCTCGCCACCGCCCAGCAGCTGCCTGCCCGCTTCCTCGGCGCCATCCTGACCGATCTCAAGAAAGCCGGCATCGTGATCAGCCAGCGCGGTGGCGGTGGCGGATACCAGTTGGCGCGTGCCGCAAGTGCCATCACGGTTGGAGAGGTGATACGCGCCCTCGACGGACCGCTCACCGAGGTGCGGGGACGGGCGCCGGAGGACACCGCGTACTTCGGCGCGGCCACCCACCTGGGCGACGTGTGGGTGGCGGTGCGGGCCGCCATGGACGAGCTTCTCGACCGTGTCTCGCTCAGCGACGTGATCTGCGGCCGCGTGCCGGTGCCGGCGCGCTCGTGATCCGGCCCATCACGCCGGCTTGAGCTGGGCCGGGTGAGCCGGCACGCGCACCGGGGTAGGGTGCCGAGCAGGCGTGTGGGGTGGTCGCCTGAGCTCGAAGACTCGGACGAGGGGGTCGCGCATCGTGACGACACGACCGATCGAGGCCAGTGGGACTTACAAGCTCGGATCGCTGCTCGTGCACCGGCTGGGCTACGGCACCATGCAGCTCACCGGACGCGGCGTGTGGGGACCGCCCGTCGATCAGGACGGGGCGGTCCGGCTGCTCCGCCGGGCGGCCGAGCTCGGCGTGGACCTCTTCGACACCGCCGACTCCTACGGTCCCCACGTCGCCGAGGAGCTTGTGCGCGAGGCCCTGCACCCCTATGAGGGGTTGACCATCGCCACCAAAGCCGGCCTGGTGCGCACCGGACCGGGCCGATGGCACCCGGTGGGCCGGCCCGAGTACCTGCGACAGCAGTGCGAGATGAGCCTGCGGCGCCTCGGATCGGAACGCATCGACCTGTTCCAGCTGCACCGCATCGACCCGCAGGTCCCCGCCGCCGAGCAGTTCGGGCTGCTGGCGGAGCTGCGACGCGAAGGCAAGGTGGCCGAGGTCGGACTGTCGGAGGTCACGGTGGCCGATGTGCAGGCGGCGTGCGGCGAAGTGCCCGTGGTGAGCGTCCAGAACCTCTACAACCTCGAGGACCGGCACTCCGAGGACGTGCTGGCGCACTGCGAGTCGCACGACATCGGTTTCATCCCGTGGTTCCCCGTGGCCAACGGCAAGCTGGCCGGCCAGGACGGTCCGCTGCGCACGGTGGCGGGCGCGCTCGGCGCCACCCCCGCCCAGGTGGCACTGGCGTGGCTGCTGCAGCGTTCGCCGGTCATGCTGCCGATCCCCGGGACCTCGTCCACGGCGCATCTCGAGGAGAACTGCGCGGCGGGCGGGCTGCGCCTCGACCCGGCGCAGATGAAGCAGCTCACCTCGGCGGGGAGTTAGAGGCCGACACCGGGACTTCCGGCACTGTCGCGGCCTCCGGGGCCGCACCACCCTTGGCGGGGAGCACCCTCATCGAAGGGAGCCGTCATGAGCGACGTCCTCACGGGCCTCGACAGCCTCTTCATCCACCTGGAGAGCCCGCGCACCCCGATGCATGCCGCCTCCATCGGCATCTTCGAGGGCGACCCGCTCACCTCGGTCTTCGGGCAGGTGCGCTTCGACGAGTTGCGCCAGCGCATCAGCAGCCGCCTCGACGGCGTACCCAAGCTGCGCCGGCGGGTCCGCCGGGTGCCCTTGGGGCTCGGCCCGCCCGCGTGGGAGGACGACCCGGAGTTCGACCTGGCCAACCACGTCCACCGGACGGCCGTGCCCGAACCGGGCGGTGACGCCGAGCTGATGGCACTGTGCGCCGAGCTCGTGTCCTGGCAGCTCGACATGACCCGTCCGCTGTGGGAGCTGTGGTTCATCGAAGGGCTGTCCGGCGGCCGCGTGGCCGTGCTCGAAAAGTTCCACCACGCCATGGCCGACGGCCTGTCCGGCGCCCAGCTGGCCCTGGTGCTGCTCGACGCCAAGCCCGAGAAGGGCCCGCCTCCCGTTTCGAGCGATTGGCAGGCGCAGCCCCCCAAGCGGCTGGTCGACGTCGAAGCGCACGACCTGTCGGAACGGGCCGCCGAGTTCGCCCGCCTGGCCGGCGCCGCTGCTGCCTCGGTCGTCCATCCGAGCCGGGCGCTGCACGCGGTGTCCGACGTGGCCGACGGTGTGCGGGCGCTGTTCGGGCGCTCACTCTTCGCTCCGCACGTTCCCATCAACGCCGCGGTGGGGCGGCACCGCCGCCTGGCCCTCGTCCGCCAGGACCTCGGCGAGCTGGAAGCGGCGGCGGCCAAGCAGGACGTCACCGTCAACGACCTGCTGCTGGCGGCAGTAGCCGGTGGGCTGCGCACGCTGCTCGCCTGGCGCGGGGAGACGGCGCACGAAGCACAGGTGCTGGTTCCGGTGGGGCTGCCGCACGCGCGCGGCGGAGAGCTGGGCAACCACGTATCGGCCATGGTGGTGCGGCTCCCCCTCGACGCCGAGGCCCCCAAGG
Organism: Acidimicrobiales bacterium; assembly: GCA_035319705.1. Classification (GTDB taxonomy): domain Bacteria; phylum Actinomycetota; class Acidimicrobiia; order Acidimicrobiales; family UBA8190; genus UBA8190. The sequence goes on from DATHCF010000069.1 coordinate 21,337, forward strand.
CCCTGCTCGACCAGGTGGCGGAGGCCAGCACAGCGGCCAAGGCCCACCACCAGAGCCGGGCGGCCCAGGTGCTCGTCGACGCCCTCGACGCCCTTCCCGAACCGGCCATCGAGCTGGCCGGGGCCTTCGTCCAGCACCAGCCGTTCATCAACCTGGTGGTGACCAACGTGCCGGGACCGTCGGAGCCGCTGTACGCCATGGGGGCGCGCATGCTCGAGGCCATCCCGCTCGTGCCCATCGCCGGCAACCTGTCGGTAGGGGTGGCGGCGCTCTCCTACGACGGGAAGTTCACCGTCGGCATCACCGCCGATCGCGACCGCTGTCC
>DATHCF010000070.1:0-7590 GCA_035319705.1 Acidimicrobiales bacterium
CGGCGAGTAGAACTCGCACCCGTCCTCGACGAGCCCAGGCGTGGCGGCGAGGTTGTAGTCAGCACCGAGCGCGACAACGAGGATGTCGGGGTTGTAGGACGCCGCCTCGGTGACCACGCGCCGGTCTCTGGCATCTATCGAGACGATCTCCTCTCGGCGGAATTCAAGGCCTGGTTTGTCGATCGTGCGATAGGGATGCCAAACGTCGTTGATGTCTCGGCGTCCGAACATCACGTCGAGCTTGGAGTAGCCGAAGATGAATGCCTCTTGCCGATCGATGAGGGTGACACGCGCCTCGTCGGGCACCGATTCTGACAATCGGGAAGCCAATTCGAGGCCGCCGAAACCGGCGCCGAGCACGAGGATATGGGTGGACATAGCTGGAGCCTAACAAGGCAGTTTTGTCATTTGGCGCTCGCAGGTCAACTGGCCCGATTGGAGCAGCCTGGCCCGAAGTCGGGTGCGGATCGGAGGAACGGTCGGCCACTGGCGGACGTACGCACGGGAGCGAGTGGCCAGCCTCAGTGACCGTTGATCGAGAAGTGTTGGTAGTCGGTCGCACCAGTCCAATTCCCACCCCATCCCCAACCGATGGCTGTGAACGCATCGACCAACGTTCCCCCCGGCACCGCCATACCCGGACGCGCGTCGCCCCTGTTGAGGTAGGCAGCACCAGCCGGCGGGATGATGGTGGAGCCGTCCACGTAAGGATTCTGGACGTCGTTTACGTCGACGGCCTCGCCGTACGCGTGCATCGACCACTGCGGTGGTCCAGGGGCAACGGCGTATCGGCAGTTGAATCCCGAGGTGTCATCCGCAGCGGCGGCGTCGTTATCGTCGCCCCCATAGGCCGATTGCGGGATCATCTCCGAAATCGGAAACCGGGCGTTGTAAAGCATGGTGAAGACCTGGATGATCGCATTTACGACCGAGGCGTTGACCACCATGGTTCCAGTGTGGGCTTGACCGTCAAAGCCCCAGTAGCTGAGCTCGAGATCCCGCAGCTGAGTTGGGTCCACCGGGCACCCCGGATGCCAGCTGGCACCGAGCTCGGCCGCCGTGACTGTGGTCACTGACGAGGTGAACGGCGGCGGCTCGGTCGAAGGAGGGGAGGTCGTTACCGGGGCGGCCACCGTCGTCGTCGGGCGCGCGTGCGGAGCGGCAATCCCTGCTCCATTGGACGCCGGTGCGCATCCAGCCAAGGCTCCAAATGCGACGGATGTGACAAACAGCAGTACCCTGCGGCCGGGAATCTTCACCGGGAGGCAGTGTAGGACGGGGTGACCGCACAGGGCTCGTCGGACACATCTGTCGAGACAGTGGCAATCTGTTGAGATGTCGCCGCCGATGAGCGATGGCCCGGCGAATGGGACTCAGAACCATTACGAGCCCGGCTCGTCAAACGGCCGGTATCTCGCAATCGCCCTGTCGCTCGTCCTCGGCTTCATGGTCGTCGAAGTGGTCGTGTCGGTTCTTTCCGGATCACTGGCGCTGCTCGCCGATGCCGGTCACATGCTCACCGATGCCGGAGCGATCGCTGGGGCGATCTGGGCCATCCGGCTTGCTCGGCGTCCAGCCAGTCTGGTGTGGTCTTACGGGCTCAAGCGTGCGGAGATCCTCTCCGCCGCGGCGAACGGGGTGAGCCTCCTCGTCGTCGGCTCGCTCGTCGGCGTCGAAGCGATCAGACGGCTTCTCCACCCCTCCAAGGTCCACGGCGTCCCCATGCTCACTGTCGCACTGATCGGGATCGTGGTGAACATCGCTGCCACGTTGGTCCTCAGCCGGGCTGATCGGCGTTCACTCAACGTAGGAGGCTCCTTCCAACACATCGTCACCGACCTGTACGCGTTCATCGGGACGGCTATCGCCGCTGTCGTCATCATCACGACCGGTTGGAACCGAGCCGACCCAGTGGCGTCGCTGGTCGTCGTTCTCCTGGTTCTGCGCGCATCGTGGTCATTGCTCCGGCCTTCGGGTTACATCCTCTTGGAGGGAACCCCCGAGGCCGTCGATCTCGCCGAAGTGCGGCGGCACTTGGAGGAGCTGCCTGACGTGGTCGCTGTCCATGACCTGCATGCCTGGGCGCTCAGCAGTGAGCTACCGGTCCTGAGCGCCCACGTGGTCGTAACCGATCGGGCTCTCTCTAACGGCGAGTCCGGGAGGATTCTCGACAGTCTTCAGCACTGTCTCGCCAGTCACTTTGACGTGGAACATTCGACGTTCCAGCTAGAGGCAGCCAGCCATTTCGACCATGAGCCAGGGATGCACGACTAGACCGGCAGGACCTCGCGGTGGCCGGACATTTGAGCGAGTTGGACCGACGGGGTTTGCCGGTTGGCTCCCCGAGATGCCTGCTCAGTCCTCGTGCTCGGTCTTGAACCGCCTGGATGTCTCAGCGACGGTGATCCCGGTCAGCGGACTGTCGAGACCCGACGCGATCCGATCCGCTAACTGCCGAGTCGTGGGCGATGGAAGCTCCAAAGATGGCCGCGGGTACTAGAAGTATCACGGCTAAAATTGCAGGAATCAGCCACATGACCTAAGAGGTATCGGCCGAAGGCCGCTCGCGCTTGAGTATCGAGTCCCCAGAACAGTCGGGATCGCCCGAGCCCGCCATCGCCCCTCTCCGGCACCGAGGGTTACCGGTGGTATGAGCCGCTGCTAATCAGGCGGCGCGGCGAGCGGCGCGCCGCCGTTGCTCGGTGCTGCGAGCCCTATCATCCTTGAAAGCCTCATGACTCTCGAGTCCAGACCAGGCTTCAGTCATCACTCGCTGGAGCCCGGTGAGAACTTCGAAAAAGAGGCGCCGCTGAAAGTTGATCGCTTGCTGAGCGAACTCAAAGCTCAAGTCCACGAACCGAGCGGGTTGGCTCATTGCAACCGGTATGGCTGTCCGCAGAAGGTCGGTGAACGCTTGAATGGTGGCCGCAATGGCCTCCTCGCCCGTTGCCTCTCCGCTGCGCAGCGAGTCATAGACGCCGCCTAGGGCATCGGTGGCGTCGTCCCCGGCCGAAGTTGTCCGGCCAGCTGTTTCTGACGTGGTCGGCATAGTCGAAAGTCCTTTCCGAGGGTTACATCGTGAAGATACGCAGCTTTCCTTTCCGTTTCCTAACTACTGAGAGAACTTCGGGCGAAATTCAATTGAACATTCGGTTACGGGTCCCGAGTGCACGGCGAGGATCCCCATCGGCCGTCCGAGTTCTGCAGCGATGACGACGCACTGCCCGGCCCGGCGGAGTCGCACCAGCCAGACCTGTCCGGTGGGGCGTTCGCTGTCAGGAGTGGACTCGTGGTCGACCTCGACGGCGACGTGGACGCAGCTGCGCCCCCGAGCCCGGTCATGCGAGCGGTCGAGAGACTAGCCGGCCGTCGGACAATCCTGCCCCAGGAACGCATTGATCATCGCTAGCACGGCCGACCCCCATCCGTAATAGGCAGCTGCCAACTCGCCTCCGGAAATGGTCAGTGGATTCGTCCCGTACACGTTTACAAAGTCGGCGCACATCGCCTGTTGAACTTCCGATGCCGTCGCCTCGGGTCCAAGAGCAAGAGTCTTTGACCAGGTCACCGGCCCGCCATTGACATGGCCCTTCTCGTACCACTGCCATGCAGAAACGTTCACGCCGCCATTGGGGCATAGGAGCGGCTTCACATTCAAATCGGCCTCATGAGTGAGGGCCAAAGTGCATTCGGCGCTGACGGGTGCGACCGTCGCCGGTGGAAGGACTCGGCTGGTGCTTGGAACACCGCCACAGCCGGTAAGCAAGACCGCCGTTGTCCCGACGAACAGGACGCCCACTAGCGTCTTGACGGCCGAGCGCAAGGCCACGTCTCGCCCTCCCTGGCTACCGCCCGCGTCCCTGCATCCGGCGGACCTCGGCGTCGACATCGGCCTCGGTCACTGGTTGGCGGAAGTAATCCCAGAGCTGGAAGACAACCCCCAAGCCCCACGCCGCCATGACCCAGCCCGGCCAGAAGTATCCGGCCCCTGTCGTCGCCCAGATGCCCACGAGGAAGGCGTTGACCACGACAAACGAGACCAGATTGGCCTGCAAACCCCGGCGCTTCTCGATGTGCTTGCGCGCCTCGGTCCTCGCCCGACCTTCTGGAGTGTCGGCTTCAGGAACGGACGCGGTCTCTACCTTGCTCTCCTCCGGATGCGGCATGGCCACCCTCCTTCCCGCGAAGGCCAGGTGGGGTCTTGCTCGTTTCCAGCGTGGCTTGCTCCGAAGGACGTTCCCAGGGCCAGAGGTCACCTACCGACGACAACAGAACGGACGACGATGAGATCAGTGCCACTGCACCCACGTTCCCCGTGGGTTCGGACTATACCCATGACGTCCAAGTTGTTACGCCCAGGGGAACAACTCCCACTTCATCGGCTGATCACTTCCAGGGCCAAGGCTGAGCGAAAATTGACGCCCACGTTCAGGCGCTCAGATCCTCCCAACGCCGAAGAGCGCTTGCTTCCGTTGAACCGCCCGGAACTCCGGTTGTCGCCGGCTGACCAGGGGACGGTCAGGAGAACGGCCCGGGGCGATCCATCCTGGAAACCCCGGATTGATCCCGGTCAGGTGACCGATTCCGCGAGGCGAGCGAGGACGGTACTTCTAGGTCGGAGCGTTCTGGCCCGACCGATCGACCGGTATCGCCGGCACTTTGCGGTCATCCTCTAACAGCCAGGGAGAGCGAAACCTGGCGGCTTCCATCCTCCGGTGAGGAACCAGGTCTCCGACCCTTGCGGCACCGGGTAGACGAACGCAGTTGCCTGGCTTCCGACGCCGACGCTCTTGTTCCAACTAGCAATCGGGCCGCCCTGAGGACTCGTAGTGTCGTGACGGGTCCAACCCATCCCGATCAGTGAAGCGTTCACATCAGCGATGACTGCTGCGTAGGGCATCGCTGTTGTGAAGTTGATCGATACCAAATCCTCACTCCAGCCAGATTGGCCTGCTGGGTTATCGGGGCACTTGTTCTGCCAGGTCGCAGGGTAAGTATGGATGACCACCGAGGAGCTTCCGGGCGGGACCGCCCTGGTGACCGGCTCTAGCTTGCGCAGAACCTGACCCCCCGGGTCGCCTCCAGAATGTCCACAGGCCGCAACGGTAAAGGTCGCAAAGCAGATCGCAGCCAAGAAGGTGGATCGTCGCACGAGGCCATGGTGGCACACCGGAATCCGCACTCAGTCAGGCCACCCTGTGCTCCTAATACTGACGGAGGGCGAACTCTTTAGGCACGTCAGCAGGGGCTTGTTCTTTGCGTCACCAAGCTGATGGGTCCAGACGACACCCCGTAGGACACGCCCATTTTGGACTTTCAGAGCGCCAACCCCTACGACATCTGGCTCGTGCCCGCACATCTGGAGCACCGCCTTGGCGGTGGGAATCGACGTCCCTGGTACGAACGTCACGTCGAGTTCGTAGGGAGCGCGGCATTGGCCTGCACAGACAACGCTGCCGCTACCACAACCAGCCAAGAGGACGGCCGCCAGGCCCGCGCCTAGGACAGAGCGAACCACCACGGAAAGTATGTGTCTGCTCAAGGCGACAATCAACCGGTCACGCCGGCGCTGGCGTCATGGGGCGGGATTGGCCTTTCGGCCCTGGTGGGGAGGCCCGGATCGCCAGATTCTGGGAGTGGTGGCATGAGCCGCAGGAGGTATTGTTGTCATGCGGGCAGTCATCGTCTATGAGTCGATGTCCGGGAGCACCCGCAAGGTGGCCGAGGCTATATAGCCGAAGGGCTTGCCGACTGCGCCGACGTGTGCATCGAACCGGTCGCTCTCCCCGGCCAAGCTCGCGCCGCATGGCGTCACAGCAGGCCGCCAAGTCGGGGAGCGGCGTCGCCCTCGAGCCCGGAGTCGCTTCCGGTCCGGGGGTTCGCGAATGGCTGCGCTCGGTCCGAGAAGTCCACGTGGCTGGAGCAGCCGCGTTTGATACGCGCTTCGATGGTGTCCCCCTCTTCACAGGGCGGGCCTCCAGAGTCATCGCTCGGGCTTTGCGGCGCCACGGCGTGGCGAGCGCGGCACGTCCGGAAAGCTTCATCGTCGACAAGTCCGGAAAGCTTGTGGCCGGCGAGGCGGCCAGGGCTCGGGCCTGGGGCAAGCAGCTCTCTCGGACTGATTGCTTGGCGCATGTCGGCAAGCTGCGCAAGGGATAGTCGGACAGGGCTCGTCAGACGACCGGCGGCCCTGCCCCACCCTGGTAACGCGGGCCCGAGTGTTCCTGGATCGTCGGCCAGAAGGCCGAAGCGCGAGATATCAGCATCACTTTCCGCCCGGTCCACGTCGATGCATGGGAGCAATACCGAGCGCCTTTCGGGGCCCGCTGATACTGTCTCCGATGCTTCGTCGGACGAACAAGGAGAAGAGCTCGATGGCAGTGTTCAACGGCGCTTTCCCGATCCTCCCCGGTAAAGAACAACAAGGCAGGGACTTCGCGGCCGCGTGCATGGGGGCACGCCGCAATGGGTTCGAAGCTCAGTTGGTTAGGGGGGGACTTACCCGGGAGACTTGGGCTCTGCAGGAGACCCCGATGGGGAGCTTCATGTTGGTGTGGTTCGAGGCTCCCGACATCGAGAAGTCATTCACGGAACTTGCCACCTCCGGCGACGAGTTCACCATCTGGTTTCGTGGCCAAGTCAAGGATTTGACTGGCGTCGACCTGGGCGCTCCACCCGACGGCCCGCCCCCCGACGTACTGGTCGACTGCACCCCCTGAAGAACGTCCTCCCTGGAGGGACATCACAGCAGCCAGGGCGGAATAGGGCGGGAGGCTTCGGACCGTTCACATTGCCGTGGTTGGGATCGCTCAGTCGAGGCTGTTGCATGAATGGTTTTCAGCGCTCCGCGAACGCATGTTCGTCCACCAGATTGGCGTCTACCGCCGTGAAACGGTCCGGGTGGATGGAAATGACCCCCAAACGACCGGCGATCCGGCCGGCAGGGATTCATGCAACAGCCTCGTCTGAGCGTTATGGGGCGGGTGGCTGATCCGGCCCGGAAGGTATGCCATAAAGACGTGTCGTCCCCCGACGGGGGACGAGTTGGGCTCGCTGGGGGCTAGCCAGACCGACTGGCCAGCTGCTTGTGCGACCCGAGCGGGGTGGTCGGGGACAGAACTCACAAACCAGGTTGAAGAATGGCTCAGAGCAGGCCAATACCCTTCGCCCGGACAGCCGGAGCGGACCTACTGGCTAACGCCGAGCCCCGTCGCTTCCCGGATCAATGGCGCCATCAAATCTGTTTCAGCGCCCTCGTGGTCAACCCTCGGCCCAGAACTCGTCGAAGCGGTACAGGTCGCCGTGGTAGACGGTCACCTCCGTGATCTTTCCATGATGGACCTCAAAGTCCACCACCGCGACCTCATCCAAACGCAGGTCGCCGCGGCTTGCCGTCTCTCGCTGGAAGACCACGACCCTCTCAGGTTCATCGATAACGTCCAAGACCTCGATGGCGAAGCTGCCACCGCTACGGGCCTTGAGCTCTCGGAGAAGCCCGAGCACGGCGTCCGGCCCCTCATAATCCCCCGCAAGGGAGCTTCGCCCCGGTTCATGCCAGACAACGGCGTCACTCAGCACGACCCGCAGGAG
>DATHCF010000071.1:0-4714 GCA_035319705.1 Acidimicrobiales bacterium
GCGTAGGTGAAGCCGCGGATCTTGGGCCCGAGCTCGGTACCGAGCACGGTGGCCGACACCACCACGCCGGCCAGGTCGGACGGCGTGGCCAGCACCCGGTCCTCGTCGACCACCAGCACCGGGTCCAGTTCCACCTGGGCACCGGGAGCGGCCCCCAGGAGCTCCACGCGCAGCTGCTGGCCCTCGGCCACGCGTTCCTGCTTGCCTCCGGTCTTCACCACCGCGTACATAACCCGACGAGTCTACAAGACGGCCGAAGGGTCCAGCCGAAAGCCGCCACCGCAGCACGGGCGCCGAAGCGCCGGGCCGACAGCCACAGAACAGAAGAGGCTCACAACAGTGACTCGTCGAGGACGATGCCCCGGCCTTCGCACATGGGGCAGACCGTCGACAGCGCCTCCACCAGGCCCTCGGAGATGCGCTTGCGGGTCATCTCGACCAGCCCCAGCTCCGAGATGTCGAACACCTGGGTCCGGGTCTTGTCCCGGGCCAGGGCCGAGCGCAGGGCGGCCGCCACCTTGTCGCGGTTGTCCCTGATCTCCATGTCGATGAAGTCGATGACGATGATCCCCCCGATGTCGCGCAGTCGCAGCTGCCGGGCGATCTCCTCGGCCGCCTCCAGGTTGTTGCGGAACACCGTCTCCTCGAGGTTCGACTTGCCCACGTTCTTGCCGGTGTTGACGTCGATGACGGTCAGCGCCTCGGTGCGTTCGATGATGAGCGACCCACCCGAAGGGAGCCACACCTTGCGGTCGAGGGCCTTGTGCAGCTGCTCGTGCACGTGGAAACGCTCGAACAGCGGCAGCTGCTCGGCTTCCGGGTCGTAGAGCTCGACCCGGTCGACGAGCTCCGGGTTGACGTCACGCACGTAGTCGTGCACCTGGGCATAGAGCACGGGGTCGTCGATCACCACGCCGCGGTACTCACGGTTGAACTCCTCGCGCACGATGCGCACGGCCAGGTCCGGCTCCCGGTAGAGAAGACCGGGAGCGGTGCCCCGGGCCGCCTCGGCGGCGATGGCCTCCCACTGGGCGCCGAGCCGGGCGATGTCCTGGCTCAGCTCCTCGCGGCTGGCGCCTTCGGCCGCGGTGCGCACGATGAGCCCGTGGCCGGCCGGGCGCACGTCGTCGACGATCCGGCGCAGGCGCCGCCGCTCGGTGTCGTCGAGGCGTTTGGAGATCCCGAAGGCGTTCGAGTTGGGCACGAGCACCACGAACCGCCCGGGCAGCGACACCTCCTGGGTGAGGCGCGCCCCTTTGGCGCCGATGGGGTTCTTCGTGACCTGGCAGAGGATGGTCTGGCCCGGGCGCAACATCTGCTCGATGCGCGGCGTGGCGCCGGCAGGCGACTCGATGTCGTCACGGTCGTAGCGAACGTCGCCGCGATAGAGCACGGCGTTCTTGGGCGTGCCGATGTCGATGAAGGCGGCCTCCATGCCCGGGAGCACGTTCTGGACGCGGCCGCGGTAGATGTTGCCGTCGATCTGCGTGGTGTCGTCGGCCACGCGCGACACGTAGTGCTCGACCAGGGTGCGTCCCTCGAGCACGGCGATCTGGGTGGCATGCGGGCGCACGTGCACGCACATGAGGTAGCGGCCGACCGGTCGTCCGCGGCGTTCGCGCCCGCTGCGCCGGCGCGACCGGCCCTTCTCCTTGGGCGCCTGCGGCTCTTCGGCCTCGTCCTCGAGCTCCTCGGCCGTGCGCAGGGCTGCCGCGGCGGCAGAGGCGGCAGAGCCCGACGGCGCCCTGGCCGGCGTCACGACCGGCGGGAGCACCACGGGCGGCACCACCCGGGGCGGGGTGGGCGCCGGCCGGCTGTCGCCGATGCGCGGCCTCGGCACGGCGGCAGGGGCCGGGGCTGGCGGCGAGGCCGGATGGGGAGGTGGTCCCACCGGCGGCGCCGGCATGGCCTGCGCCGTGAGGACCTCGGCGTCCTCGCCCGAGGCCGGGCCCTCGCCCTCCTCTTCGGGGGCCTCGGCTCGGACGGACTTCCCGGCCGAGCTGCGCCGGCGCCGGCGCCGGCGCGCCCCGCTGCGGGTCGCCGGTCCTCCTGCGCCGGAGCCCCCGTTGCCCTCGCCGTCGCCGGAAGAGCCGGCGGAGCCGTCAGCTCCCGGGGCCCGGGATCTCTCCGGCTGGGCTGTCGCCGGCCGCGACCGTTCGCCGCCGGGGTCTGGTGGGGACGCCGTCGGCGGCGAGCCCTCCGGCTCGCGCACCGGCATCCCGGCATTGGACTCGGACATGGAAGAGATCCCTTCTCGTACTGCTCATGAGGCACACCCCAGCACAACCGGGCTCGCCGCAACGGCGAGGGGCTCGCATCTGGAGCCCGAGCGCTCGATCCATTGATGTGTTCTACGGGCCGGCCCGAGCTCGAGACCGAGTGCCTCGGCCAGCTCGGACGGGCGCACCCCGCGCGGCCGGGTGGCCAGATCGGCTTCGATCCGACACACACCGGGCTCGTCGGCGACAGTGTGCAAGGACAGCACCGAGGGGCGCAGGTCGTCGAGCAGACGCCGACCCTTGCGCTCGCGGTGCAGCGGCAAGCTTTCGGCGGCCATGGCCCGCTCCACGGACCGCGCCACCTCGTCCATCTCCACGCCGGGCACGTCGACGATCCACGTGCACGACGTCACTTCCTCCTGCAGCGAGGCGGCGCCGACCTCGAGACGCGCCGCGGCGGTGACCGACACCCCTTCGGGCATGTGGGACTCGAGCAACCCGGGCAGCTCGCCGGGCTCCACCTCGGCGTCGAAGGCGGCGTCGAGGTACTCCGCCAGCGACTCGCAGCCGGTGGGCAGGGCGAGCCCGAAGCTCAGCTGCGGGCGCGGCGAGAAGCCTCCGCTGTATGCCACCGGCAGCGCCGCCCGTCGGAGGGCCCGCTCCCACATCCGGGCCACGTCGCGATGGCTCGTCCAGCGCACCCGTCCCAGCTTGGCGAAGCGGAAGCGGACCTTCACGAGCCGTCCCCCACCGAAGCCCCGACGCCCGACAGCAGCCGCACCGGAACGGACCTGGCGGCGGAGAGGTCCTGGCCGGTGCCCTGGCTCCCGCCGGCGGGCGGCAGCGCCGAGGCCACCACGTGCTCGACCCCGAGCCCGGTGCAGGCGCCGCAGTCGTAGCAGGGCGTCCACCGGCAGTCCTCCAGGCCGTGCTCGGCCAGCGCCTCTTGGAAGTCCTGCCACAGAAAGTCGCGGTGCAGCCCAGCCGACAGGTGGTCCCAGGGCAGGACCTCCTCGTAGCTCCGGTGGCGGAAGACGGTGTCCTCCAGGCTGAGACCCACCTTCTCGAGCCCCTCCAGCCACAGGCCGAGGTCGAGGTGCTCCGACCACTCCTGGAAGGTCCCACCATGCCGCCACACGTGTTCGACCACGGCCCCCACTCGCCGATCGCCGCGGCTCACGATGCCCTCGGCGGTGGTGGCCTCGGGGTCGTGCCAGCGCAGCGTGAGGCCCCGCACGCCACGGGCCTCGTCCTTCAGGATCCCCACCTTGCGCCGCAACTCGGCCGTCGTGTCCTGGCCGAACCACTGAAACGGCGTGTGGGGCTTCGGCACGAAGCCGCCCACCGAGGCGGTGACCGAGGCACCGCGGTGGTAGCGCTGTCCGAGCTCCACGCAGTTGCGGGCCAGGGCCACGATGGCGCGCACGTCCTCGTCGGTCTCGGTGGGAAGCCCAATGAGGAAGTACAGCTTCACCCGCCGCCACCCCTGGGCGAAGGCGGCCTCCACCGCGGCGAACAGGTCCTCCTCGGAGATGAGCTTGTTGATGACCTGGCGCATCCGCCACGTCCCGCCCTCGGGGGCGAAGGTGAGGCCGGTGCGCCGCACCTTCTGGATCTCCGCCGCCAGCCCCACGGTGAAGGCGTCGACGCGCAGGCTCGGGAGGCTGACCGACACCTGGCCCGAGCACTCCGGGTCGTTGATGACCTTGGCCACCGTGTCGTCGATGCCGGAGAAGTCGGCGCTCGACAGCGAGGTGAGGGCCACCTCGTCGTAGCCGGTCCGGCGCAGTCCCCGCCGCACCATGTCGTCCACCTGGGCGGCCGGGCGCTCGCGCACCGGACGCGTGATCATGCCGGCCTGGCAGAAGCGACACCCCCGGGTGCACCCCCGGAAGACCTCCACGTTGAGGCGGTCGTGCACCACCTCCACCAGCGGGACGAGCTGCTGCTTCGGGTACGGCCACGACGCCAGGTCGGCCACCACCCGCTTCTCCACCCGCTCGGGCACCCCGGGCCGGACCGGGACCACCCGGCCCGCCGCACGGCCGTCGCCGCGCACCTCGTAGCACGAGGGCACGTAGACGCCGTCCACCGCAGCCAGCTGCTCGAGCAGCTCAACCCGGGGAGCCGCAGACGCGGCCCGCGGTCCGTACATTCGCAACACGTCGGTGATCTCCCCCACCACCTCCTCGCCGTCGCCCAGGACGAAGGCGTCGACGAAGTCGGCGAGCGGCTCGGGGTTGAAGGCGCAGTGGCCCCCGGCCACGACCAGCGGTTGGTCGTCGCCGCGCGCCGCGGCGTGTACCGGAAGGCCGGCCAGGTCGACCAGGTTCAGGACGTTGGTGTAGGTGAGCTCCGCCGACAGGTTGAAGGCGAGCACGTCGAACTCCGCAGCCGGCCGGAACCCCTCCAGGGAGAACAGCGGCACGCCGGCGGCGCGCATCTCGGACTCCATGTCCACCCAGGGCGCGTAGGCCCGCTCGGCGCAGGTGTCG
>DATHCF010000072.1:0-7713 GCA_035319705.1 Acidimicrobiales bacterium
CCACCTTCTCGCCTATGCCAGATCTCCGCCGAAGCGGCTGCCGCAGCCCTCGACACCTGCACAACACCGTGCGGGCTGGGCTGAAGGGTCCTGTCCCGGTGCCGATACCCCATAGATGCGGTGTGAGCGGCCCGAGCGCCACTGGGTTCGGAAACTGGCCGCTGGCGCCGGTCAGGTGGCTGCGCTGAGCCTGGCCGCGTTTCTGGTGCTGTCCCTGACGGGACGGCCGCTCCCGGCCGCTCCATCGCCGGCTGACGGGCACGGGGCGGCGGCAACGGCGAGGGGGACAGCTCCAGCGAGTCCCTCGTCCACGTCGACAACGTCGGATTCGACCACCACGACCACGACGGGCGCCGAATCGCCGGAGCTCGGCCCGGCGCATCCCGAGGCCATCCCCGACACGACCACGACCACAGGCCCCACCACCTCGACATCGACTATGCCGACACTGAGCTCGCAGCCCGCCGGGGTCATCGGCGCGTCCGGGACCAGCTTGACCCTGAACGGCGCCCCCTACACCTTCGTGGGCGTGAACGCCTACGAGATCGCCACCGACTGGGGCGTGAACGAAGGCTGCGGCGGGGACGAGACCCAGGAGCAGCTCGATCAGCTCTTCTCCGGCCTCCCGCCCAACTCGCTGGTGCGGTTCTGGGCCTTCCAGGCGACGATGGCCACCAACGTCGACACCGGCCGGATCGACTGGGCACCCTTGGACCGGGTGTTCGACACCGCCGCCGCCTACCACCAGCGGCTGGTCGTGGTGGCCACCGACCAGGGGGGGACCTGCGACGGGGGGCAGTGGCAGGACTCGGCCTGGTACGAGGGTGGGTTCATGGACCCCAACGCCGACGTGGTCAACGGAGTGAACCTCACTCCGTTGTCGTATTGGCAGTACCTGCAGGACCTGGTGACGCGCTACCGCAGCTCCCCGGCGCTGGGGATGTGGGAGCCCATCTCCGAAGCCGAGGCCTCGACCTGCCCGCCCCAGGACGAGCCGAGCAACTGCTCGGGCAACCAGACCTGCCCCGACGAGACGACTGCGGCCCAGGCGCTGCGGTACTTCTTCGACACGGTGGGCGCCGAGATCCATTCACTCGATCCGCAGCATCTCGTCGAGGACGGACTGTTGGGCGGTGGTCAGTGCGGCACCTCGGGCACGGACTACGAGTACGTCTCCGAGAGCCCCGGCATCGACGTGCTCTCCGTCCACGACTACTACGGAGCCGCTGCCATGGGAGGCGACCAGTGGAACGGCATGGCCGTGCGCTTCTCTCAGGCTCAGGCCGTGGGCAAGCCGATCATCACCGGCGAGGTGGGCATCCAGGCCGGAACAGCTTCCGGGTGCACCACTTTGTCGCAGCGGGTGAGCGAATTCGAGGCCAAGGAACAGGCGCAATTCCAGGCGGGCGACAGCGGATTGATGGTGTGGGACTGGGTGCCGGCTGCCACCAGCGATTGTGCCTACGACACCTTCCCCGGTGACCCGCTGATGGGTCTCATCGCCCAGGGGCCCGTCAGCTGAAGCCCCGGAGACGGCGCCACCGGCGGCTAATCCTTAGTCGCACTTTCGAGGGCGGCGAGGAGCCGAGATGGAAACGTGTCCGAGAGCCACGTCCTCCAGCGTCAACTCGTCCGACATGTCGGTGACGCTCGCCCCGATCGCCCCGGAACCGGGTATCTTCCGATGTTTCCTGGGTGAACCTCTGCTTACAGCCGTCCGAGAATGCCGGGAGGCGGATGCCCTGGGCCAGGAAGGATCCTCCGGCTCCCGAAGGACTGGACCATCCTGATAACCCGGCCGCGAGCGTTACCCGCTACCCCGGCCCTGGAGCCGCCCGCCACCAGGCAACGCAGTACGGCACAACCCGGATGGCCATCCACTTCGATATTCTCCGACGGCGTCATCTCACCATTGGGAGGCAACCATGGCGAAGTACATCATGCTCGACAAGTTCACCCAGCAGGGAATCCAGACGATCAAAGACGCCCCAAAACGTCGAGCCAAGGCCATCGAGTTGGCCAGTGCGCTCGGGGGCGAGATTCAGGACGTCTATGTGACGATGGGTCAGTACGACTTGGTTGTCGTACTCGATGCGCCTAACGATGAGACCGTGGCGAAGCTCATCCTGCAAGTCGGCATGCAAGGGAACCTCTCGACGCAAACGCTTCGGGCCTTCGACGAAGCGGAGACTGACCGATTGGTGGCGTCTCTGTAGGTGTCGTAGGTACGCCCGACCGCTCCGGGAGGAAGTCCAGCTCAGGGCGGCCTGACCCGCGAAGTGGGATCAGGAGTGGTTGCCTGGGCTGGCCAGGACCGGTCCCGAGGCTCAGCGGGCCAGGGACGACCCGGATCACGCCAGGCCGGTGTTATTGCCTGGGCGGTCGTCAGGGCCGGGTAGCGCAGTGCGGCACATTCAGGATGGGGATTCCAGGCTCATCGCACCCGACCCCGTTTGCCGAACACTGTCCGATAAGGCCAAAGGTGCGCCTCTCATGGCGCGGATCATTATGAGCAGAGCAGTCGGCAGCATCACGTAGTGGGCTGCTGCTAGCGCAGGTCTTGACACCATGAACGACCAGAGAATCCACGTCATCGAGGACACGGCTGATAGCGCCCAAGTAACGGGAGACACGCCTTCGTGTGGTGCCCGGGAGACCTTGACGGCCTGAGGCAGGAACATGACCAGGGAGAGACCAACTACCGCAGACAGAAGAACCCCGTTGCTGATCGAGTAAAGAGCCCATGCGGCGAGACTTGTTCCTATGACGAGTCCCACGAGCCTGACGGACCCGAGCCGAAGCATGATGGCAGCGCATCCACTTGCAGCGAGCGCGTTGACAACTATCAGGAGGAGGACGTGGTCTTGTATGCCATACATGAGCCACCCGACGTGAGCCGTCATAACCAAACCCCAGGCAAACGCTGACACTCCGGTGCTGTCCTTGCGAATGACTATGCGAAGGAACTGTGGCCACGTACGAGCCACGGTGAGGAGAGCAGCCAGGACCTCGACAAGGAGGAGCACCCGCATATGCTCCCCCAAAAACCGGCCCTCACGAATAACCGCCGGGCCGACCGTCCCCTCGACCGTGTTCCAGGCGGGGTCGAAGCCCCCCGGACAACCCGCCCCGGAGTGATCCCGACTGGCTGGGCTCCGCCGGCTACCGCCCGCACACGGCACCTATCGGGCGGTTGATTCTGTCGAGAATCGACCACTAACTAACGTGAAATGGGTGGTCGACCGTCTGCGACTTCTAGGGGCACTGCTTGGCTCTATGGCGTTGGCTCTGGCCGGTTGCGGTAGTCAAGCAGCATCGACGTCCACCTCTACGACGGTCGCCCAAGGCGTTATTGCGGGGGTAGCAGCCCCTTGCATTGGCCGTTCCATTACAGCTAGTCAACTCGCCAACGTCTCTGTCACGGTGAGGGTGTCAGCCAATGCCAAGACCGTCGAAACTCAGACAGTAACGGGAGAGCCGTTTGCTTACAGATTCGTGGTTGCACCTGGACTCTACGAGGTGTCATCGGGCGGCGAAGGTTCTCTCGAGCCGCTTAGCGTCGCAGTGCGTTCGGGCGAGGTCGTCCGGGTGAACGTGCCGTCCAACTGCCTCTAGCAAGGCACAAGAACGACCCTTGGGAGCCGATTCAGAAAGTATCTCTCTCAGTCAGGCCACCCCGTGCTTCTGATTCTGACCGAGGGAGACCTCTCCAGGCACGTCAGCAGGGGCCCGTTCTTTCGGCTACCAAGCTTATGGGTCCAAATGACACCCCACAGGACCTGCCCATTTTGGACTTTCAGAGCGCCAACGCTTACGACATCTGGCCCGTGCCCGCACATCTGGAGCACTGCCTTGGCCGTCGGGACCGACGTGCCTGGTACGAATACGACATCGAGTTCGTAGGGAGCGCGGCACTGGCCTGCACAAATAACACCGCCGCTGCCACAGCCAGCTAAGAGGACGGCCACCACACCTGCGGCGGCTACGACAGAGCGAACCACGATGGGGAGTATGTGCCTCGTCAGGTAGGCGATCAACTGTGCGGGTTTGCCGGGTTGAGTGCCCCCTAATCAGCCCCCCCGACCGGGCCGGGAGGGCCGAGGGCGACCTGGTAACCCGGCTCGGAGCGTTACCGCCTGGATAGCTCCCAGGCTCCGAGAGCGCAGTGCGAATCAGGCACATCCCGGTCGGCGCAGAGACCATGATTGAGAGGTGGCCCAAGACAGTCGAATCATCTGGCTCGACGACGTGACGCCAGCCGATGGGATCGCCCCCAGGCTCCACGCCAGGCTGTCGGACACAGAGCAGGTTTCAGCGAGTGAGGGAGTAGCGCTTGCCTAAGGCCGTAGACGTCCTCTTTCGTCCGGCAACCCCGCCGGAACACCCTCTCATCAAGTGGCGAGGCTTCGCCCCCGGTACAACCCTTCTGAAGAGCGGCACGAGCGCGGTTGCCGGTGCACGACAGCTCGACTGCGACATACGAGTCGATCGCGATGTCGAGGTCCAACTACGCGACGGGACGCGGATCTTCGTTGACGTCTACCGCCCCGTTACCGACGAGCCGGTGCCCGCGATCCTGGCTTGGAGTCCGTACGGAAAGCAGGGCAGTTTTCAGGACTATGACATCTTTCCAGGACGGGCTGGCGTGTCGCGCGAAACTACTTCGGGCCTGCCGAAGTCCGATTGGGAAGGGCCAGACCCGGCGTTTTGGTGCGCTCACGACTACGCCGTGGTAAATGTCGATCCTCGCGGTTGCTTCGAGTCACAGGGTGATATTCAGTTCTTCAGCGCTCTTGAAGCCCGCGACGGCTACGACGTCGTCGAGTGGGCCGGCACCCAGGAGTGGTGTTCGGGGAAGGTCACGTTCTCCGGAAACTCCTATCTTGCCGTCTCTCAGTGGCTGATCGCCTCCACGCACCCCCCGCACCTCGCATGCATCGCCCCGTGGGAGGGACTGAACGATTCATACAGAGACGTGATCCTCCGGGGTGGCATCCATACACCCGCGGTCCCGGAAATCATCACCATGATGAACGGCGGCCGGGGCCAGATCGAGGACCTTCCCTCGATGGCCCGTCTGTACCCCTTCATGAACGAGTACTGGCAGTCCAAGATCATCGACACCCGCGGCATTGATGTTCCGGCTTACGTAGTGGCCAGCTGGACCAACGCGATTCACACCCGGGGCACACTTGCCGCCTACACCGGCCTGGATCCGTCAAAGTCTTGGCTCCGTATCCACAACACCCAGGAATGGCCAGACCTCTATGAGTACGAGGAGGACTTACTCAAGTTCTTCGACTTTGTGATCAAGGGCAAGGACAATGGCTGGGCCGAGACTCCTCGTGTCCGTTTGTCGATTCTCGACCCTGGGGGCCAGGACCAGGTCAACCGGGCGGAGACGGCCTACCCACTGGAACGAGTCCGTGAGGTTGCCCTTCACCTCGACGCCGGTGGCCAGTCCCTGAGTACCTCCGCTCCGGCTGCGGAATCATCCGTGCAGTACGACCCCGGGACCGCGAATGTCATCTTCCGATACAAGATCGAACGGGACGTCGAGCTCATAGGCCCGATGAAGCTTCGGGTCTGGCTCGAGACCGTTGGATTTTCCTTTGACGCAGATCTCTTCGTGTACGTCGGGAAGGCGGACGCCGACGGCAATCCTCTCACGAGCTTCATTCCACCCGGAGACCCGTGGCCTGGTGCCCATGGGCGACTCCGCGCCACCCATCGCGAGCTGGACGAGCAGCACTCGACTCCTCTGTCCCCCGTCCATCGACACGAGCGTCCCCTACCGGTTGAACCCGGTACTCCCATCGCTCTTGACATTCCGATTTGGCCGGTGGGCATGGCTTGGCATCCTGGTGAGGAACTGACGGTACTGATCGGAGGAAAAAACTTGACGGCGTTTAGTCCGATCGACGCACTGAATGTGAACTCCGGGCCTCACAAGATTCTCACCGGGGGCCAGTACGATTCACATCTGTTGGTTCCGCTGGCGACGCCAGACGGAATCTGAACCCGTTCCCCCAGCTCTACTCGTTGCTCGCGGCCAGCTAATCGCTCGCAACTGCCGGGACCCGGATGGCCGGGCCAGGGTCGATCCTCCGGCCGCCGGAGGTCAGACCGGTCGAGTAACACGACTGGCGACGTTACCGGTCACCCCGACGACCGAGGAGGGAGCGACCGACCGCCCGAGTCCGGCACTTCCAGGTCGCGACATCGCGATACACAATCCGCACGGGACTTTCTGCGCCCTCAGCCCATCGACGCAACACCTCGCTCAACGATTGAGACTGTCGCTTGAACGAGGAGGGTGCGGCCATGACGAGACGATTCTCGGAGGCAGAAAAGGCTGAGATCTGGGATTCAATCGAGCGAGGTGAGGCCATACGGGCCATCGCCCGGCGCATGGGCCGGGAACACAGCTCGATCTGGGGCTTCCTGGTGGACAATGCCGGTCGGCGGCCACGGCCCCCAGGCACCTCGGATCTGCGCCTTACCTTGGCCGAGCGAGAGGAGATCTCCCGAGGCCTCGCCGCCGGATTGTCCCTCCGAGCAATCGCTGCGGGCATGGGTCGAGCCCCCTCGACGGTGAGCAGAGAGGTGTGTGCTGCCGGCGGACGCCAGCACTACCGGGCTATGAAGGCCGAGCGGTGTGCTCGCCGCCGAGCACGGCGACCAAAGGTGGCCAAGCTGGCCCGTTGCCGGCGGCTTCGGGCGGTGGTGGAGGCCAAGCTGGAAGACCGATGGTCGCCACAGCAGATCTCGAGGTGGTTGGCTCATGAGTACTCCGATGACCCGGAGATGCAGGTGAGCCACGAGACCATCTATATGTCGCTGTTCGTCCAGGGCCGAGGCGCTTTGCGCCAGGAGCTGCATGAATGCCTGCGGACGGGCCGGGCCATGCGCCGACCCAAGTCCCGCACCAAAGGTGGATTCGGCCAGGGCCAGATCGTGGGCAAAGTCATGATCTCCGAGCGCCCGGCCGAGGTTGCCGACCGGGCTGTTCCGGGGCACTGGGAGGGCGATCTCCTCTGCGGCAAGCGCATGACCGCCGTCGGCACGCTCGTCGAGCGCTCCACGCGCTATGTGATGCTCTTCGCCCTCCCCAACGGTCACAGTGCCGACGAGGTGCGCAAGGCCATGGCCCGCAAGATCCGCCGGCTGCCCAGTGAGCTCCGGCGCACGCTCACCTGGGACCAGGGGCTGGAGATGGCCGAGCACGCTCGATTCACCGTGGACACCGGTGTCCAGGTCTACTTCTGCGATCCCAAGTCACCTTGGCAGCGAGGGACCAACGAGAACACCAACGGGCTTCTGCGTCAGTACCTTCCTAAATCCCTCGACATGAAGTCTGTAACTCAGGCCGAGCTCAATGCGGTGGCCAGGTCCCTCAACCGTCGCCCTCGACAAACCCTTGGCTGGATGTCACCATCTGAAGCGTTGGCCGAGGCTGTTGCGTCGACCGGCTGAGAACGCACCCACTATCGGACAGCAAACCGCTCTGGTCTCATGTTCCTCCAACGCAGCCCGTTGGGGTCGTACAAACCTGCTGCCATCGACGAGACTCCGACCCTATTTGTCCGCACTAGGTCATTAACCTGGGCCTCTAATGGTGCGTCATCCCATCTCCAATCATGACGAAGCACCTTCGGACGAAGGTTTAAGAGGTTACTGTCAACGTGAATGCCTGCGTCACCACATGCTTGT
>DATHCF010000073.1:0-6530 GCA_035319705.1 Acidimicrobiales bacterium
ACCTGTCCGGCCAGCGGCACGTACGGATAGGCCTCCGTCATGCGACGGCCGAGGACGTACAGCGGGAACTGCGGTCCCGGCACGTTGGTGGTCACCGTGTTGACGTTGTGCTGTGCCACCCTGGTGGCCAGCCGCATGCCCAGAGCGAGCAGCATCGGAGGGGCGAAGCCACTCAAGGAGGTGAGGGCCTCGCCGGCCACCGCCTCCTTGGACTCCTTGAGTCCGGCCATCTGCTCGGTCACGACGTGGAGGCGCTCCACCGGATCCTCGATGCCCACCGGGAGGTGGGCGAACATGGCCGACACCTTGTTGGCCAGCGTGCCGTCGCCCACGGCCAGCCCGCTCGTGGCACGCGGGCGCACCGACACCGGCACCAGTGTGCGGACCACCCTGTCCACTGTTTCGCCGCGTGCCAGCAGGAGGTCCCGGATCCCGCCGGTGATGGCGGCCAGCACCACGTCGTTGAAGGTGCCGCCGAGCGCCTTTCGCACACGCTTCACGTCGTCGACGGTGGTGGCCGTCCACTCGTAACGGCGGTGGGGGCCGAGCGGCCCGTTCAAGCTGGAGCGTGGAGTCGGCCGCACGATTCCGGCCAGCGCGCTCAACCCCCGTGCCACGTCGATCCCCTGGGCCAGGACCTGCCGGGGCACCCGGGTGGCGGCGCGCACGGCGCGCAGCTGTTCGTACGGGCTCCGCAGGAGGTCGCCCACGGCCTCGGCCGCCAGCCGGGTCCCGCTGGGCGCCGGCCGGGCCACCCAGTCGTCGGGCGCCAAGGGTGTCTGCTCGGGGCTCAGGTCCATGAGCACGGCCAGCAGGTCCGTACCCGACACCCCGTCGACCAGGGCGTGATGCGTCTTGGACACCATGGCCCAACGATTTCTCTTCAGACCTTCGACCACCCAGATCTCCCACAGCGGCTTGCCGCGGTCGAGCTGCTGACCCATGATCCGACCGACCAGGGTCTTGAGGGCCGGCTCGTCGCCGGGCGACGGCAGCGCGGTGCGCCGCAGGTGGTAATCGAGGGCGAAGTGCGGATCGTCGGCCCACACCGGCCGTCCGAGGTCGAAGGGGACGAACCGGACCACCTGCCGGTAGCGGGGGACCTGCGCCAGCTTGCCCCGCACCATGGCCAGCACCTCGTCGAAGGCCGGGGGCGGTCCCTCGAAGACGCCCACCGAGCCGATGTGCATATGGCTCACGTGGTCCTCGGCGTGCAGGAACGAAGCGTCGAGCGGGCTGAGCCGGCTGCTCGTCATAGACCCACGACAGTACCGGTCGAGGTGCGCTCTTCCCGCATCGCCCGATGAGCAACAAAATCGCCACAAAGGCCGCCGTCCGAACGCGCAAGTCCGTCAACAACCACTCGTCGTGACCCGATAGGGAGGAGAGGACGCGGTGGCACGGCCACGCGTCGAGCAAATCTGCCGAATCTTCCGCTATGGGCCTTGCGTTTCTCCACCCGAACGGTCGGAGCTGCTTCCCGCCGCCGACTCATCCGACGGCGCACGACGCGCGATGGCCGCGCTCTTCGGCTCGCCATCCCGGGCCGTCGGCCGGCCAGAAGTCGCCGGTGGCGGGTTCCTGCTCGTAGACGACAGGCGGCCGTCGGCCGCTTCTGGCGTCCTCGGCGATGGCGGCGACCGCCTCGAGCAGGCCGTCCACGTCGGCGGCGGTCGTCGAGATCCCGCAGCTGGCGCGCACCGCTCCCGGCATGGTGCGGTGGTCGCCGGCGCGCACCGCAGTGCGGTAGCGCTCGACCTCCTCCGGCCCGAGCCCGAGCAGGCGGATGATGTAGGGATGGGCGCAGAAGCACCCGTGGCGCACTCCGATGCCCCACTCGGCGCTGAGCCGGGCCGCCACCAGTGCGTGGTGCACGCCCTCCACCACGAAGGTGGCGACGGCCAGGGTTTCCACCTCGGGCCCGGGGCCGAGCACCCGCACCCCGTCGATGGCCGCCAGGCCGCTTCGCAGGCGGCGCGACAGGGCGCGCTCGTGGGTCTCGATGGCGTCCCAGCCGACACGGCCGAGCTCGTCGATGGCCGCGTGCAGCGCCACCGCCCCCACCACGTTGGGCGAGCCTGCCTCCTCGCGCTCAGGCGGCGCGCTCCACACCACCTCGTCGAGGTCCACCAGGTCGACGGCGCCGCCCCCGGCCAGAAAGGGATCGCCATGGCGGAACGTCTCGGCCGGACCGACGAGCGCCCCGGCCCCGTAGGGCGCGTACATCTTGTGGCCGCTGAAGGCCACGTAGTCGGCTGACGGCGGAATGGGCCGGTGCGGCGCCAGCTGGGCGGCGTCGAGGACGACGGACAGCCCGTGCTCGTGGGCCCTCTCCGCCACCGCCTCGACGTCCGGCATCCACCCGGTGACGTTGGAGGCGCCGGTCACCGCCAGCAGCTTCGGGCGTGGCGACATCTGCATCGCCTCGACCACGGCAGTGGTCTCGAAGGTGCCGTCCGGCGCGCACTCGACATATCGACGCCGGGCCAGACGGCCCCACGGGAGCAGGTTGGCATGGTGCTCCACCACGGTGGTGAGGACCACGTCGTCGGGCCGGAGCTGCAACCGGTAGCCGAGATGGTTGATGGCCTCGGTGGTGTTGCGGCAGATGATGGCCACGTCGTGATCGGGCCGGCCGCCGGCGAAGGCGAGCACCGCGGCGCGTGCCGCCTCGTAGGCGGCCGTCGACCGGCGGGACTTGTAGCCGGCGCCCCGGTGGATGCTCGAGTAGAAGGGGAGCAGCTGCTCGACCGCGGCCACCACCGCCGGAAAGGCGGCCGTGGAGGCGGCACTGTCCAAGTTGACATAGCGCCGCGCACGGCCGTCCACGCACGGCACTTCCACGTCGTCGCCGGCCAGCGTGGCCGGCGCGCCCTGCACAGCGCTCATCGGCGCATCCTACGAAGCAGAGCCGTCTGGCCCGGTGGTCCCCGGCCGGGGGCTGCGGCGCCGCTAACGTCCGGGTCGTGGACGACGCCGGCACGGAACCACTCGACGCCCGTGCCCTCGACGCCCGTGCCCTCGACGACATGGAGGCCGAAGTGGCGGACATCGAGCGGGCGCTGGCCCGGCTCGACGACCGCAGTTACGGCACCTGTGAGGTGTGCGGACAGCAGCTGGACGAGACCGTGCTGCACGAGCGGCCGGCCGCCCGCTACTGCGCCCGGCACCTCCCGATGACCCCGGGGTGACCGGGAATTACTTCTTCGTCTCCCAGAAGAGGGTGTCGATCTCGCCCACCAGGTCGAGCAGCTTCTGACCCTGGGCCGGGTCCTGGGACTTCTTGGCCAGGCCCGCCTCCTTGGTGGCGTTCCAGAACAGGTCGTGCAGCTGGGGGTACTTCTCCTTGTGCTCCGGCTTGAAGTAGTCGGTCCACAGGACCCAGAGGTGCTCCTTGACCAGGTTGGCCCGCTCCTCCTTGATGAGCAGGCACCGGGCCCGGTAGTCGTCGACCGTCTCGGCGGCCGACTTGGCCTTCTCCGCGTTCTGGTAGCGCTCCTGGATGGCCTTCACCGATTGCGCCTCGATGCGAGCCTGGGCGGGGTCGTAGACGCCGCACGGTAGGTCGCAGTGGGCGTGGACGGGCTGCGGGGCGGAGAGCCGGTCGAGGGCAGCGAGCAAACGGTCCGCGATACGCATGAGGCGGATCTCCCTTCGGTGGGGTGGAATCAGCGGTGGTGATCACCTTATCCAGGTCCGATCGGGGGTGAACCGGGCGGGGTTCCGGCTCCGGGTTATGGCGGCCGTCGCCGCCACCGCCGGGTTTCTCGCCGTTTTGCGGGTGGCCCGGCCGCGACGGGTGGTGGTCACCGGCATGTCGATGGCGCCCACGTTGCTGCCCGGTGACCGGCTGCTGGTCGTGCCGTCCCGCCGGCTGCGTCCCGGCGACCTGGTGGCCGTGCCCGACCCCCGCCGAAGCGGGCGCCTGCTGGTGAAGCGCGTCGTTGCGCTGTCCGGCGGCCTTGTCGAGCTGCGGGGCGACGATCCTCGCCACAGCACCGACAGCCGGGTCTTCGGCCGGGTGCCCCGCAGGTCCGTGCGTGGACGGGTGGTGCGTCGTTATGCCCCTCCGGCTCGCCGCGGCCCCGTCGGGTGACGCACACCGCCGATGGTGGCGGCACCGCCGCGACCCGCACTGCGCGGTACCATCGCAGCGTGACCTGGCTTCATGACGAGCTCGGGCGACTTCTCGATCCTGCCTACACCGAAGATCTCTCCGAGCGCCCGCTCGAGCAGCTGCGGGCCATGCGTTCCGAGTTCGATCGGGCCGAGACGGCGGTTTCGTATCTGCGACGCGTGGTGCAAGGTCGCATCGACGTGGTGCAGGGGATCCTGCGTCATGTCCGTTCGGGCGACGCGGATCTGGCCAGCCTGGTGGAGGAGTTGCCCGCCATCATCGGCGCCGGCCCTCCGCGTCCGGCCGGCCCTGGCCGCCTTCCCACCCGTCTCGCTCCGGACCTCGAAGCGCCGGTGGCGGACGACCTGACCGCCGACGTCGACGCCGTGCTCGATCCCGGCCGGCTCGGCGAGCTGCCGGCCATGTCCCCGGCCGAGTTGGAGCAGCTCTCCGCACGCCTGGTGGAAGTGGAAGAACGCGTCTCCGCCGAGCGGCGCGAGCTGCACGAGAAGATGGACGCCGTGCAGGCGGAGATCGTCACCCGGTACAAGTCGGGCCAGGTCTCCGCCGACGGCCTGCTCGCCTGACCCGGCGGAGGGCTGGGCGCTGACCAAGCAGCTCCCCGACCGTTGGCACGACCTCGGCGCCTTCATCCGTGAACAGCGCAACACCGCCCGTCTGTCACTGCGGCGGCTGTCGGAGCTGGCCGGAATCTCGAACCCGTACCTGAGCCAGATCGAACGGGGCCTGCGCCGCCCATCGGCGGAGATCCTCCAGCAGATCGCCAAGGCCCTGCGCATCTCGGCCGAGACGCTCTACGTGCAGGCCGGCATCCTCGAGCCGGGCAACGGCGAGACGGACCTGGCCCGCGAGATCCTGGCCGACGCCCACTTGAGCGAGGACCAGAAGCAGGCGCTCGTGCGCATCTACCTCTCCTTCCGCCACGAGAACGACCCGTCGGGCGCCGCCGAGGCGCCGAGGACGGCTTCGGAGGCGTCCCGGTAGGCTTCGCGGGCGTGAGACGGCTGGCCGTCCTCTCGCTGCACACCTCTCCATTGGCCCAGCCCGGCACGGGGGACGGCGGAGGCATGAACGTCTACGTGCGCGAGCTCACCACCGCCCTGGCCCGCGCCGGAGTGGAGTGCGACGTGTACTGCCGGGCGTGGTCAGCCGACCTCCCGGCCACGGTGGCGGTGGAGCCGGGCTTCCGTCTTCACCACGTGCCAGCCGGCCCGCTCGAGCACGTGCCGAAGGAGGCCCTCGAGGCGGTGGTCGACGAATTCGCCGACAACGTCTCCGCCCTCATGACCTCCGACGCCGAAGGGCACGGGGGGTTCGACGCCCTGCACGCCAACTACTGGCTGTCGGGCCTCGCCGGCCACAGGCTCAAGCACGAGCTGTCCCTGCCGCTCGTCTCGACCTTCCACACACTGGCCCGGGTGAAGGCGGAGGCCAGTCCCGAGGAGGTCTCGAGCGACGAGCCCCATCGCCGGGCCGAGGCCGAGGCGGCCATCATGCGATGTTCGGACCTGATGCTCGCCTCCTGCAGCGTGGAGGCGGCGCAATTGACCGGCCACTACCAGGCCGACAAGGCCCGCATCCGCGTGGTGGCTCCGGGGGTGGACCATGCCTTCTTCGGCCCTGGCCACGGCCCGCAGGCGCGACGTGCCCTGGGGCTGCCCCAGGGCGTGCCGATGCTGCTCTTTGTCGGGCGTCTGCAGCCCTTGAAGCGCGCCGAGGTGGCCCTGCGCACCCTGGCGGCACTCGGTGGCGACTCGCACCTGGTGATCGTGGGTGGGCCGAGCGGGCCGCACGCGGCGGAGTACCGGGCCATGCTCGACGACGAGGTCGTGACGCTCGGGCTTCGGTCCCGTGTGACCTTCGTCGGTCCGCAGCCACACGAGCAGCTGTCCAGTTACTACCGGGCGGCCGACGTGTGTCTCGTGACCAGCCGTTCGGAATCCTTCGGCCTGGTGGCGCTGGAGGCCGCCGCCTGCGGCATCCCGGTGGTGGCCACCGCCGTGGGTGGGCTCACCACCCTGGTCGACCACGGCCGCACCGGCTATCTGGTCGACGACGCCGACCCGGAGGTGTTCGCCGCCGCCGTCCGCTTCGTCCTCGACGACCCACTGATCGCCGAGCGCATGGCGACAGCCGCCGTCCTGCGGGCGCGGGGCTACACCTGGCGCCATTCGGCCGCCGTGCTGCGCGCCACCTACGAAGAGCTGGCGGTCGGCAACCTCGTCCAGTGCTGAGGGTGCCCCCCGAGCAGCGCCGGGGTGCCGGCACTACCATCTGCCCGAGCACGGCCCGGGGGGCTGGGGCGGACGTTGATCGGGGAAGTGCAACTGCCGTCCAGGGTCCCTCGGGTCGCTGCCGCGTCCGGGCCGCCCGTTAAGCCGCTGCGCGCATG
>DATHCF010000074.1:0-3423 GCA_035319705.1 Acidimicrobiales bacterium
GGTGGTGGCGGGCCCGGTGCGACAGGAGTCGGCGATCTCGTGGACCGGCGAGCGCTCGGTGGAGGTGAAGTGCTCGGTGATCTGGCTGGCCACCAGGGCCAGGATCACGCCGGTCAGCACGGCGTAGAAGGCCTTCATGTAGTGGAGGTAGAAGCCGGCCACCAGGCCGGCACCGAGGAGGGTGAGGGCGGCGGCCGTCCAGAAGCCACGGTTGATGGGGGCCATGGCGGTGCGGTCACCGGCTCTGGCCCGCACCGAGTAGACGCCGGCGATGGATGCCAGGATGCCGATGGCGGGAACGATGAGGGGGAAGACGACCGCCCGGGCGGTGTGGAGGGCGAAGCCCCCACCGAGGGACTTGAAGGCGGCGAAGCCCAGGATGATGGCGGCGATGATGGTGATGACGTAGGACTCGAACAGGTCCGCCGCCATGCCGGCGCAGTCCCCCACGTTGTCGCCCACGTTGTCGGCGATGGTCGCCGCGTTGCGGGGGTCGTCCTCGGGGATGCCGGCCTCGACCTTGCCCACCAGATCGGCGCCGACGTCGGCGGCCTTGGTGAAGATGCCCCCGCCGACCCGCATGAACAGCGCCAGCAGCGACGCCCCGAAGCCGAAGCCCACCAGCACGGCGGTGGCGGTGTTCTGGAAGGCCAAGACGATGATGGTGGCCCCGAGCAAGCCGAGGCCCACGCACAGCAGTCCGGTGATGGCCCCGGTGCGGAAGGCCACGCGCAGGGCGGCCGGAAGCGCCCCGGTGCGGGCCGCCGCCGCCGTGCGCACGTTGCCTCGCACGGCCAGGCTCATTCCGATGAACCCGGTGAGTCCCGAACAGGCGGCGCCGAAAAGAAAACACAGCACCCGGAAGCCGCCGGCTGCGGCGAAGCTGAGGGCCAGCGCCCCAGTCGGCTTGCTCACCTTGGTGGCGGTGAAGAAGATCAGCACCGCCAACGGCACGATCACCGTCACGATGGCCCGGAACTGCCGGCGCAGGAACGCCACCGCCCCTTCCTGGATGGCAGCGGCGATGGCGCGCATGGAGTCGGTGCCGGTGTCGGCCCGCAGCACGCCACGCATGAGCAGCAGTCCCACGCCGATGCCGACCACGGCGATGGCCAGGACGATGCCCAGCCACGCCTTTTCGGCGCCGGTCAGGACGAAAGCCTGGTACCCCCCCTCTGCGGCCAGGAGGTGGGTCATGGCGTGCTGCTCCCTTCGATCTTTCGAGACGGCCCGAGCGGGCCGGTCCGACGTGGCGCCCGGCGGCGGACCACGGCTGGCGGTGCCCCGGCCGCCCGGCGCGGTGCACCTCGGGCCGGGAAGGCCAGCCGGTGACCATACCGACTGAGCCCCGGACCGGGCAAGGAAGCTCCGGGATCGCCCCCCGAGCCGAGGGGTGGGCACCCGTAGACTCGCCGATCGTGGAGGCCGCCTTCTTCGACCTCGACAAAACCGTCATCGCCCGGGCCTCGATGGCCGCCTTCGGGCACCACTTCTACCGGGGCGGGCTGGTGTCACGCCGGACCGTGGTACGGGCCCTGGCCTCGCAGTTCGTGTTCCTCCATCTCGGGGCCAGCGAGCAGAAGCTGGCGCGGATACGCGAACAGGTGCTGGTCATGACCAGGGGCTGGGACCAGCAGGAAGTGGCCCGCATCGTGCGTGAGACGCTCGACGAGGTGGTCGAGCCGATCATCTACGCCGAGGCCCTGGAACTCATCGAGCAGCACCAGGCCGAGGGGCGACGCACCTACATCGTCTCCGCCTCACCGGAGGAGATCGTCCAGCCGCTCGCCGAGTACCTCGGCGTAGACGGCGCCATCGCCAGCCGGGCCGTGGTCGACCTCGACGGCCGATACACCGGCGAAATGGCCTTCTACGCCTATGGCCCGTTCAAGGCCGAGGCCATCGGCGAGCTGGCCGGGCAGGAAGGTATCGACCTCGAGGCCTCCTACGCCTACAGCGACTCCTACACCGACGTCCCCATGCTCGAGATGGTGGGGCACCCGGTGGCCGTCAACCCCGACCGCGTCCTCGGCCGCCTGGCGCGCGAGCGCGGCTGGGAGGTCCGGCAGTTCACCCGGCCCGTCCGCCTGCGCGACCGCGTGCCGGTGCCGAACCTGCCCACCGCCGCCGCCGTCGGCGGCGTGGCCCTGGCGGTGACGGGCGCGGCATGGCTCGCCTGGCGCCTGGGGCGCCAGCGGGCGCTGGGAGCGGTCGTCTAGCGGTGGCGCCCGGCTCAGGCTGCCGGGCGCGTCCGATCAGGCTTCGCGCAGGCGCCGAACGGCGACGACGCCGAGGGTGACGAGCAGGGCGAGGATGAGCAGTTTCTTCACGGCCCGGCATGCTAGCGACCGGCGGCGGGCGCTGCCCGGGGGACGGTGCCTTGGGGCACTGCCCGGGGG
Source organism: Acidimicrobiales bacterium (assembly GCA_035319705.1). Lineage (GTDB taxonomy): Bacteria > Actinomycetota > Acidimicrobiia > Acidimicrobiales > UBA8190 > UBA8190. The sequence continues at coordinate 2,400 of DATHCF010000074.1, forward strand.
ACGCCGCCCGGGACCGGGAAGGCGCCCGGGATCAGACGGTGAGCAGGTCGCGGGCGCCGGTGTCGGAGGAGGGGTGGCGCAGCTTGGACATGGCCCGGGCCTCGATCTGCCGGATGCGCTCCCGGGTCAGGTTGAAGTGCTCGCCCACCTCTTCCAAGGTGCGCGGTTCGCCGCGGTCGAGACCGAAGCGCAGACGCAGGATCTCGCGTTCGCGCTCGTCGAGCGGCGAGAGCAGCCGGTTGATCTCGTCGGGCAACAGGGAGGTGGCCGCCACCTCGAACGGCGATTCGGCCGAGCGGTCCTCGACCACGTCGCCCAGCTCGGCGTCGCCGTCCTCGCGCAACGGCTCGGACAGCGACAGCGGCTCGGCTCGGAACCGCAGGGCCTCGATGAGCTTGTCCTCGGGCATCTCCACCTCGGCGCCGAGCTCGGCCAAGGTGGCGGGGCGGCCGAGCTTCAACTCGAGACGGGCTTGCGCCTTCTGCACCCGGGCCAGGGTGTCCCCGGCGTGTACGGGGAGGCGGATGGTCCGGCCGGTGTTGGCGATGCCGCGGGTGATGGCCTGACGGATCCACCACGTGGCATAGGTGGAGAACTTGAAGCCCTTCCGCCAGTCGAACTTCTCCACCGCGTGCATGAGGCCGAGGTTCCCCTCCTGGATCAGGTCGAGGAGGGGCAGACCCGACGCCTGGTACTTCTTGGCGATGGAGACCACCAGGCGGAGGTTGGACTGCACGAAGGTCTGCTGGGCGGTCTCCCCGGTCTGGACCTTGCGCTTGAGCTCCCGGCGCTTGGCCGCCGTCAGCTCCTTGGCCGCCTTGGCCAGGTCCCCTTCGGCCTCACGGCCGGCCTCGATGGTCTGGGCCAGGCGGACCTCGTCGTCCTTGGTGAGCAGCGGGTACTGGCCGATGTCGGTCAGGTACAGCCGGACCAGGTCTTCCTCGTCGCGCTCGACGCGCTCTTTTGCCAACGTCATCCAACCCTTCGCCGAGCCGGTAGCCAACCACGAGGGCTACGCAGATGT
>DATHCF010000075.1:0-2193 GCA_035319705.1 Acidimicrobiales bacterium
TGGACCCCCGAGCGGCGCCGGGAGCTCACCCGGACCGCCCTCATCGAGGCGGCCGCCCAGGTCTTCGCCCGCCGCGGCTTCTACGGGGCGTCGCTGGACGAGATCGCCGACACGGCGGGCTTCACCCGGGGCGCCATCTACAAGAACTTCACCGACAAGGAGGGCCTGTTCCTGGCCACCTTGGACCACCACAACCGCAGGTCGCTCGCCGCCTTCTCGGAGTGGTTCGAGGAGCACCCGGCCGACCCCACGAAGCTCGAGCACGTGGAGCTGGCCAGCGCCTTCCGCCAGATCCTGGCCCGCGACCCGGACTGGTTCGCCCTCGACCTCGAGGGGCGGCTGTACGCCCTGCGGAACCCCGAATTCCGCCAGCGCTACGTGGCCAACTACCGGGAGATGACCGAGGCGGTGGCCGGCTTCATCACCGACCTGGCCCGCTCGGCCGGTTTCGAGTGGAAGATCCCCGCAGCACGCCTGGCCCATCTGTTCGAGGTGTCCTCCGAGGGCTTTCTGGCCTGGGCCTTCCTCGACCCCGACGACGGCGAGCTGTTCCGGAGCTTCTTCGAGCTGCTCCTGGGCGCCATCGTGCAGGAGCGCTGACGGGCGGCTGCCCGGCCGCTTCGGCGATCCGCTCCGGCGGGCCGCGCCGGTGTGCTCATCGCTCCGTGGGCTCAGCCGTCCGGCTGGGTCTCGATCTCGACGTGCAGCGTGCGCAGCAGCAGGGCGACCAGGTGGTACTGGCCGACCAGCATGACGAGCTCGATGGAGCCGGCGTCGCCCAGCCGCCCGTGCACCGCCGCCCAGCTGCCGTCCGACAGGGTCCAGGTGTCGTGCATCTCGTCGACCGCCCGCAGCACGTCGCCTTCCTCGTCGGACCATGGATGATCCGCCAGCGGCCGGCGGATGGCCGACAGCTCCTCCTCGGTCACGCCGAGCTCGGCGGCCATGGGGGCGTGATGCGCCCATTCGTAGTCGGCCTGGGAGCGTACCGCCGTGCGCAGGATGGCCAACTCGCGCACTCTTCCGGGAAGCTGGCCGGCCAACAGTGCTCCCCCGAAGGAGATCCACGGGCGGAAGAGCTCCGGATGGCGTCCCAGGGTGGTGAAGATGTTGAGGGCGCGGTCGGGACCGCCCGAGGCGTCGACCAGCCGAGCGAGAAAATCGTCCCACTCGGCCTGCTCGAGCGGCGCCAATCTCGGGCGGCTGTGCTCTGTCTCCGCGCTCATTCGGGTTCCCCCTCGCCGGCGGGTCCCGCCTCGGTCCGGTGCAACCTCGCTTCGAGATGCTGCTGTGCGCCGTACCCGACGGCCGCCATCGACAGGCGGTAACGCAGCTCGTCGTCGCGCACTTCGATAAGCCGGCCGATCGTCGTCACCGGCTTGGCGCTCGAGGAACAGCCGACCAGCCGGCTGTGCAGCTCGATGGTGGTGCCCTCGACCCTTCCCTCCGACAGCTCGACCACCCCGGTGGGATGGGCCACCATCAGCTCGACCTCACCGGCCGGGCCGGCGCGCAGGTACCCCCTCTCGGCGTGAAGCGGCCGTCTGTCCTCCGCGTGCCAGGTCCGCTGGAGGTAGGACAGATACGGCTTGCCCACATGGGCGAAGCGCACCTCCTCGCCGTAACCGAACGCCTCGATCGACGGGTAGTTCCCGGTCCCCTCGCCCCGCCAGGTGCCGACGAGGAAGGCCAGCGAGGAGACCCCCGGGTGCAGTGGTGGTGTCCCGAACGCCGGCGTCGCCATCGGCGAGCAGCGTAGGCGTCCGGTTCAGGCGGCGTAGGTGCGCACCAGGGCGAGCGCGCTGTCACCGTGCGGACCGGTGGTCACGAGTCGCGACCGCTCGGCCGGCATCCGCTGGGCAGCCACCCGGCACAGGTCGCCCGCCGGGCCTGACACCTCTGACGCGGCGCTCTCACTGCCGAACACCCATCTCCGCCCGTCGACGCCGTCGAGAACGAAGCGCACCTCCACGGCGCCCAGTCCGGCCAGGGACAGGGCGTAGGGCAGTGTGCGATGCGCCAGCCAGGCGACGTGGCGCAGGCGGCTCGTGTCCTCGAAAGCGATGCCGAGCGGACCTGTGATGTCGATCCCGTGGGCCCAGTGCTCGGCCAGCCGGGTCGTGGCCAGGGTGACCGGCCGCAGGGGGGCAGCTGCCCAGGCGAGGGGGCGGGCGGGGTCCGCTGCCGCCAGTG
>DATHCF010000076.1:0-3581 GCA_035319705.1 Acidimicrobiales bacterium
GTCGCTGGCTGGGGATCCGTCGGTGCCGCTCGTGTCCGACGCGCCACCGCTGCCACCTGCCTTGCCCGTGCCGAGCCATCCGCACACGCCGCCGGGCGGTGACCCGCCGCTCCCGGCGCCGCCAGTTCCCGTGGAGCTCCAGCTGCCGCCGCCGCCCCCTCCGCCGCCGCAGGTGGCGCTCCCGCCGGAGGTGCCGGCCATCACGTAGCCCACGGTGTTGCCGGCCGACGTCACCGGCACGCCGGACGCGCTGCAGCCGCTTGCCGAGGTGCATTGAGCCAGGCCGCCGGCGCCGCCGCCGGCGCCGCTGCTGAGGGCCACGGTGGCGTCACCACCACCACCACCACCTCCGGCCACGGCCAACGGCGTACCAGATGAGGTGCATGGCGACGCGGAGCATTCGAACACCGCCGAGGCACCCCCACCGCCGCCACCGATGCCGCCGAGGAAGATGCCCTTCCCGCACAGGCCGGTCTGGCCGCACTCACTGGCGCCGCCGGCCGAGCCGTTCTCGCTGGTATTGGCACCGGCCGCCGCTCCCTGTCCGGCGCAGGCGGCCACGAGGTCGAGTGAATCGCCCGCTGTGACGGGGACTGCAGCGGTGAAGGCCGCCCCCGCGCCCCCGGCGGTGACGGACGAGTCGGCAATGGTGGTACCTCCGGCGGCGCCCGCGGCGCCGGCCAGGCTGATCACTGCGTAATTGGCCCCGCTGGGCACGCTCACGTTCGGGTTCGTCCATGCGGAGGTCGACGCGCACGGGTTCACCGCCCAGGCGACGGCCTGCGACGCCGAAGGTGGGAAGGTGACCTTTTGCGGGGGGAATGTCTGGCTCGGGGTGAATCCGGGGGGCGTTTGCTGCGCGGGTGGCTGTTGCCCCGGGAGGGTCCCCGATGCATAGCTGACCGTCGAGGTCACCGGCACGGCGATGGTGGCTTTGACGCGGCGGTATACGTAGTGGGGGTCCAGTCCGGGAGCCCCGGCCCGGCCGGTGGCGTACACGGCGACGGTGTCGGTGTAGCTCCCGGCGGCAGGTGTGGCGTTATAACCGTCGGTGTCCACCAGGAAGTAGTACGACTCGACGAGGTCGTAGGGAGTGCCCGTTGCGGAGTTGCTGGTGGGCTGGGTGACCCAGGCGTCGCCGGGGACGCTGGCCGGGTCGGTGGCGTCGTTGACGGACGCCGTCGGCGCGTCGTCGCGAAACGCCTTGTCGCTCGGGTCGGCCGAGCAGTTCCCGGGGAAGTAGTTGCTCGAGCAGTACTCGGCGACATAGCCGGGACCGGCCGCCTCCAGGTGGTCGATGTAGTCCTGCACCCCCGCCTCTGCCGCCGACAGCGCGGCTTGCCCGTACACGGCTTGCTGGCTCGTCGGTGCCTGGTCGCTGGCCTGGAGCTGCAAGGCCAGCGGAATCGTGATCAGGACGACCAAGGCCCCGATCATGGTGAGCAACCCGGCTTGCCCCTCCTCCCCGGCTCGCCGCCGGGAGAGCAGGGCTCGGGGATGCGGCCGATGGGCGTGGCGACGAGCCGGCAAGGCCATGCGGTCGCCGCTCATGTGGACGGACTGCTGGCGCCCGCCAGCCAGACGGTGTCGCGCAGCTCGGTGTAGGTCTTGTTGTCGTTGCCGCCGACGGGAGCGACGAGGATCTGCATGTCGATCTCGATGCTCTGGACCGCTGACGGCGTGGCGCCGGTCACCTGTGCCCCGTTCGCTCCGTAGTAGGAGAACAAGTAGGGGAAGGGTGGATCTGCGCCGTTCTGCTCCTGGTGGCCGGATCCGGTTCCCAGATCGGCCTGGCAGCTGCTCGGGCAGCGGAACGCCGAGGTCTGCCACACCACGGGAGATCCCGTCACGCTCAGGTCCTGGATGCTGAGAGTGCAGACGTTGTCGGTGCTACAGCTGCCCTGCCCGGCCACCGCCAGCTCGTACAGCTGGGGACAGGCGCTGCCCGCCGGGTTGGACTGCCAGTTGGCAGCCGTACAGGGATCGGCGCGAGGGGGCGCCGCGCACAGCTCCAGGCTGTAGTCGTAGGCCTGCTGCACCGCGTTCCCCGCACCTCCGCAGGGCGAAGGCGACAACTGGGGGTACTCGACCGCAGCGTTGGCGGGTGTCACGGCGCTGCGGAGGTACTGCTCGATTGTCTGCATCTGCGATTGTGCGGTTTCCGCCGACATGCCGGTGGCGGTGCCGTGGATGGTGAGCCGCGTCATCCCGACTATCGAAACCGACACCATGGACAGCACCACGGTGAAGACCAGCAGGGCCACCATCACCTCCACCAAGGTGAAGCCGGAATCGGCACCGTCCTCGCTCACAGCGGGCAGTTGGTCGCGCTCGCCGGCGGCGAGGCAGCGGACGAGGTTTGCAGGGCCGAGCTCATGACGACGCTGTGGCTGGGGCCCACCACGGTGGACGAGCTCGGTACCGTGCTCCCGCCCCATGCCACCATCACCAGGACCCAGTACATGGTCACGCCGGTCCCGTCGCCAAGCCCTGTTCCGCTGTTCACGCACCAGCCGCCCTGCTGGAAGACCCAGAACGGGGTTCCGCCGCTCTGTGGGACGACCGAGCAGCCAGTGAGGACCTGGTCGTAGGTGGCGTTGGTGGTGGTCGGGCCGTAGGCGCTCGCGGCGCAGGAGGAAGACGAGGCAAACGGCTGCACTCCGGGATTGGCCAGGAACGCCGAGCGATCGGCCTCGATCTGCGAGGAGGCCAGGTTCTGGGCGATAGCCTGGTCCTTGCTGTTGGTGACCACTTGCAGCGAGGTGGCGACGAGGGCAGTGGTGGGCACGATGACGATGAGCAACCCAACCGTCGCCAGCACCATGTCGAGAAGGACGAAGCCCTCCTGGTCGCCGCCCGGCTGACGGCCTGATTCGGCCGTTGCGGCGGCGCTCGAGCGATCACCCCTCGCGCCCCCCACATCCAGGAGATCGACCACCCAATGTGTTCGATTAAGACGAAAGTCCCTAATTCGAAGGACTTAGGTCCCGAGACCGGGATATTGTTAGAGCGTTGAGTCTTCGGCGCCGTCGGTGGGCCGACCGACGAGCCGGCGGCCGTTCATTGGCCGACCTCCGGTCTGGTGGGAACGGGGGCGACCGAGGTGGGCGGGCTGCCGGGCCCGATGCCCCCGTCGGCCACGCTGCTGCACTGCTGTGACAGGGCGGTCACGAGGTCCGACTCGGGGACGCGGCTCGTCTCCGAGAGCGTGGTCATGAAGGCCTGCCACTCGGCGTCCTCGCCGGCGGCGGTGGCGGCCAGCGGAAGGGCGTCGCGCAGCTGCTGCAGGGCGGCGGCGCTGTCGGCCTGGGCGGTGGCCGAAGACGACGTGGTGGTCGACGCCTGGTAGAGCGACAGGGATCTGTCCACATGGGTGCACGCTTGGTTCACTAAAGCCTGTGCGTTGGAATGGGCACATCCGGCCAGACCGAGAACGCCGCCCACAATGACCACGGCAGCGCCGATCCAATGGCGCGCCGGGCGGGGCTTCATTCGTTCAGCCACACCGGGGCGGCGTCGAGCAGATGACGGCTCACGGCGAGACAGCGGTCGAACACGTCGCACAGGAGCTCTTCGCCGCC
>DATHCF010000077.1:0-3145 GCA_035319705.1 Acidimicrobiales bacterium
GTCCGCTTGGCGGCCTGGATGCCGGCGATCCGGGCCGTGCCCAGCACGTCGCCCTTGGTGATGGCGTTGCTGGCCACCTTGCCCGTGGTCTCGGGCGCCATGAGCACCCGGCAGCGGGCCAACGCCCGCCGGTGCGTGGGCTCCTTGGGAGCGACGTCGACCATGCGGGCCCCACCGAGCGGATCGAGGTGGGCCAGGCCGCGTTCGGGCACGACAACCATCCTACGACACCCCTCGTGCTCAGCGCCCGAAGAGGCCAGCGAGGAGGCCCGATCGGACCGGCCCACGGTAGACTTGGCACTCGAAGCCCGCGACTGCCAAACGCCGACCCGTGCGGACCGCGGCCCGCACCGAGAGGAGCGACGGCGGATGCCGACCTATGAGTACGCCTGTACGTCCTGCGGCGAGCACCTCGAGGTGGTGCAGTCCTTCCGCGACGACGCGCTGAGCACCTGCCCGGTCTGCGGCGGACCGTTGCGCAAGGTGTTCGGATCCATCGGGGTCGTCTTCAAGGGCACCGGTTTCTACAAGACCGACAGCCGGCCAGCCAGCAAGTCGTCCACCGGCACCGACGGCGCAGCCAAGCCGGCTACCGAGAAAACCGGCGCCAAGGAGAGTTCGACATCGAAAAGCTCGGGTTCGGAGGGAGGCTCCTCCACGGGCTCGGAGGGAAGCTCCTCCAGCACCACGTCGAGCTCGAGCACGACCTCTTCGTCGGGCTCGGCCGCTGCCGCCTCCTGAGCCAGCCGCCTCCAAGGGTGCCATGGCTGGGAAACTCCTTCACCGGCCGCGTGTCGGTGAGGAAGCCCGTCAGCTTCCGCTGAGCGAGATCCCCTCGATAGCCAAGGTCTGACCGGCAGCCATCCCCGGCAGCCATTCGACGTCGGCGCCGACGAACAAGACCGACTGCAGCATGCGCTGCAAGGTCGAAGCGATGGTGATCTCACGCACTGGGTCCCCCAGCTCGCCGTGACGCACCATGAGACCCTCCGCCCCCACCGAGAAATCTCCGCTGACCGGATTGACCCCCGAGTGCACACCGGTCACGGATTGGACGTAGAGGGCCCCGTCCAGCTCGGCCAGGATTCCGTCTCGTCCCAGCTCGCCGGGCAGGAGCTGCACGGCTCGGCAACCTGCCCCCGGCGTGGTGGCATATCCGCCACGCACCGCCGATCCTGTCGACACCGCGCCCGCCCGGCGGGCTGAAACGGTGTCGTAGACGAAGCCGTGCAGAACTCCGGCGGACAGCAGCACGTTTCGTCGGCAGGCCAACCCTTCGGCGTCATAGCTGGAGGCGCCGAAGGCGAGCTCGTTCGTCGGATCGTCCAGGAGTGTCACCGCGCCCACCGCCACCTGTTCGCCCAATCGGCCGGCGAACATCGAGCGACCCTTGACGACGGCCTCACCGGACAACGCCGAGCTGACGATGGCGAGCAGCGTCGACGTCACCCGCGGGTCGAGCACCGCCACGCAACGGCCGGTCTTGGCCTTGCAGGCACCGAGCATTCGCACCGCTCGCTCCACCGCATCGGCGCACGCTCGTGTGAGGTCGACCCTGTCAGGCGAGCGACCGGCAGAGAACCCGAAGCCGGACTGGCTGTCGTCTCCCTGACCGGCGATGGCCTCGGTCGCCACGCTGCACACGGTCCGGCGGCTGGTGGCGGTGATCCCCGTGGAGGTGGCCACCGCCCACTCCACCGCCATGTCGCCGTAGTCGGCCGAGGACACCTGGCGGACCCGTGGGTCGGCGGCCCGGGTCATCTTCTCGAGCTCGAGGGCCAGCGCCACTTTGTCCTCGGTGGGGGTGGACAGCACGGCGTCGTCCCACACCTCCAGCGCTGCCGCCGCCACGCCGTCGGGCGCGGCCAGTGCCACGTGCGGGTCGGCGGTGGCGAAGCCCAGGTTGTCGCGGGCCTCGGCCAGCGTCTCGGCCACCACCGACTCCTCCAGCGAGCCGGCGTAGGCGAATCCCTGACGCCCGCCGGAGACCACCCGGATGCCCACGCCGGCCGAGGCGGCAGACGACAGCGACTCCACCTCGCCCTCGTACGCCCGCACGTCGGTCTCCACACCGCGCGACACGTACACCTCGAGCTCCTCGCCGGCCCGGGCGGCGCCAGCCAGCTTGGTGGCCAGCTCCACCATCTCCCCCTCCACCGCCGGCCGGCGAAGGCCGGTGCCGGCGGACCCCTCAGGCACCGGCGGTCCCGCCGACGGTGATGGAGCTCACGCGCAGCGTCGGCTGACCGCAACCGACGGGAACGGTCTGGCCGTCCTTGCCGCAGCTGCCCGGCACCATGCCGAAGTCGTTGGCCACGGCGTCGATGCGGCGCAGGATCTCGGGCCCGTTGCCGATGAGGTTGGCATCTCGCAGCGGCTCGGTGATCCGGCCACCCTCGATGAGGTACGCCTCGCGGGTGCCGAAGACGAAGTCCCCGGTGGTGGTGTTCACCTGTCCGCCGCCCAGCTGGGCCACGTACACGCCGTGGGCGGTCTGGGCCACGATCTCCTCGGGATCCTCCTGGCCGGGCAGGAGGAAGGTGTTGGTCATGCGCACCATGGGCAGGTCGCGGTAGCTCTGGCGGCGGCCGTTGGCCGAGGACGTACGGCCGTCCTTGCGAGCCCGCAGGAAGTCCCACATGTAGTCGGTGAGGATCCCGTCCTGGATGAGGACGTTGCGCTGGGTGGGCCGGCCCTCGTCGTCGACGGCCGTCGATCCCCACTGGCGCGAGACCGTGCCGTCGTCGACCAGGGTGACAAGGGAGCTGGCCACCTGCGCGCCGACTCTGCCCACGTACACCGACGCGTCCTTGACGATGTGGTCGGCTTCCAACCCGTGCCCACAGGCCTCGTGGAAGAGCACTCCCCCGCTGCCCGCCTTGAGCACCACGGCCAGCTCGCCCGAAGGGGCGGGACGAGCAGACAGCTTGCCCAGTGCCCGGCGGGCCGCCTCGGCCGCCACCTGGTCCACGTCGACGAGGTCGAACATCTCGAAGCCGACGGTGAAGCCCTGGACGTCGTAGCCGGTCTGCATGCCGGTGTCGCCCACGGCCACACAGGACACCGAGAAGCGCGAACGCACCTGGTCGTCGTCCACCATCACGCCGTCGCTGTTGGCCACCACCACCCGCCGGCGGCTGTCGGC
>DATHCF010000078.1:0-7183 GCA_035319705.1 Acidimicrobiales bacterium
GAGTGACGGCCGCGGCTCGATGCCCGCGGCGCGCAGCACGGCCACGGCTTCCACCTCGTCGGCGGCGGTGTGGCCTTTGTCGAGGATGGCGAGAATCCGGTCGCTGGCCGACTCGAAGGCCGAGACCACGAACAGACATCCGGAACGCGCCATTTCGGGCCACAGCTCTTTGTGCGCCAGGATGTGGCTCACCTTCGTCGTGACGTCGAAGGTGAGCTCGGGGAACGCCGCATGGAATGCGCCCACCACCCGTCGGGCATGGGCCGGGCCGCTCAGGAAGTCCGGGTCACCGAAGCTCACGTGCTGTGCGCCCATGTCGACCAGCTGGGCCACGTCGGCCAGCACCGCATCGATCTCCACCAATCGGGTACGGCCGTCGTAGACCACCGGCACCGGGCAGTGGCGGCAGCGGTGGACGCATCCATGGCTGGCTTCGACGTAGGCGGCCAAGCGGGTGTCAGCGCCCACCACCAGGCGGGCGTAGCGGTCCAGTGGCGGGAGCAGGTGCCGTGCCGGGACACCGAAGTGCTGGCGATCGAGACGGATCCGCACGCCGCCGCCGCCCGTGCCCGCACCGGTAGAGTCGTCCTCACCCGCCGACGCAGTCGCCCGCCGCGACCGGCCGGCCGCGGCGCCGCCATCGGCGCGTTCGAGGCGGTCGGCCAGCGACACCAGCTCCGCCTGGTACTCGCCGGCGATGGACACGTCGGGGCGGCCGTCGCCCCCGGCCCCGTCCTCGGTGGCGGCATACAAGCCGTAGAAGCACACGGGGATCTCGGGCCGCTCCCTGCGCACCGCCTCGGCGGCGGCGTAGGCGAGCCGCATGGCCGTGTGCATCGGCACCGACATCGCCACCAGATCGCACCACCGAAGTGTGTCGCCGTCCAACGATTCGACGGCCAGGTCGCGGCATCGCACGTCGTGGCCGGCCCGGAGCAGGGCGCCGGCGGGCGACGTCACGTGCAGAGGTTGGTGCCCGAGCTCGTAGGTCGACAGCAGCAGCACGCGCACCGGGACAACCGTAGCGGGCCGCCGGCGCGCCGCGGGACGATGGTGTGCCGGCCGGTCACGACCTGCAACCTCCAGTGGAAGTGGGTGCGCCGGTGGTCGCCGTCTCCGCCGGCGTCGCCGACGTGACCGGGATCGGATCGATCTGCACGTCGAGCAATGCACCGGCGGTGCGCAACGCCTTTTCGACCTCCTGAGGCCGGCGCGCTCGGGCAAACACGAAACCGAGGTAGCGGCCACCCTCCGGGGGAGGGGCCAGCCGCCGTCCCGGAGCGATGGTGATGTCGACGGCTGTCACCCCTGGCACCGCCAGCGCCGCCTGCCGGCCCTCCACGCTGCGCAGTGTCCCCGCCCGGGGGATGGGGATCATGAGCACACCGGAAGACCGGGTATCGGGCCGGCGGTCCGTCAGTGACACTCCCAGCGCTTGCGCCAGGACCAGCTCCTCCAGGCTGTGGCCCGTGCCGAAGGCAAGTGCCCGGCCGCACAACCCGCCGATGGTGCGGGCGGCCACTTCGATGACGAGGGCGCGTCCGTCCGACACCCGCACTTCGGCGTGGACCGGACCTTCGCCGAGCCCGAGGGCCCGGGTCGCCGACTCGACCGCCGACAGCGCCGCCTGCTGGTCGGCGGCCGGAAGGCGCGAGGGCGTGACGTAGATCGTCTCCTCGAACGCCGGGCCGTCCAAGGGGTCCGGTTTGTCGAAGATTGCCAGCGGTTCGAGGCGCCCCCGGTCGAGGAGGGCTTCCACCGCCAGCTCCGGACCCGGCACGAAGCGCTCGGCCAGCAGCGACTCGCCGTCGGGTACACCGGCGGCGCCGGCGATCCGCCGCACGCGCGACACGGTGGCGGGCAGCGAGGCGGGGTCGTCCACCCGCAGCACGCCGAGGCTGGCGGACAGGGTGGCGGGCTTGACGACACAGGGATAGCCGACCTGGGCGGCCAGCCGCACGAGCTCGTCACCCTCGGCGCCAAGGGGGAGCTCCACATAGGCGGGCTGTGGCACCTCGGCTGTCTCGAGCCGTTTCCGCATTAGCCGCTTGTCGCGGGTGGCGCGGACCGCTTCAGCCGGATTGTGCGGCAGGCCGAGACGCCGGGCCGCCTCGGCGGCGAGCAGCGCGCCCCGGTCGTCCACGGCGACCACGGCGTCGAGCGGGAAGTGGGCTTCGTGGTCGACGACGGCAGCGGCGCCACCCACCGGGTCCTCGAAGTCGACGACCATCGTCCTGCCCGCCTCGGCGCCGGCGAGCACGTGGGCCTCCTCCCCGGCCACCACCACGTCGGCACCCAGCTGCCTGGCGGCGTCCAGGAAGTCCGCCACCTTGTAGGTGGAGGAGGGAACGACCAGGAGAACACGCGCCATGCCCCTATGATTATGGGGGAGCTGCCCGCCATGGAACCGGACGCCACCACCCTGCCCACCGTGCCAGTCCTGACCGTCACGCCCGCCGCGCGTGACGTCGTCCTCGACGCCCGCAACGCCGAGGGCGACGCCGAGGCCCTGGCGCTGTGGGTGGAGGTCACCGGGGCCAGTAACGACTCCTACACCTACGACATCTACTTCCAGGCTCGCCGGGACGCGGCCGAAGGAGATGCCGTCGACGAGGACGGGGGGCTGTCCGTGGTGATTCCCGAGTTGAGCGTTCCCCGCCTGCGTGGAGCACGGCTCGACTATTCGGACGATGGCGAAGGGGGGTTGGTGATCTTGAACCCGAACTCCCCGCCCCTGGCCGAGGACGTGGTGCCGGAGACGGCGGAGCTCTCGAGCGAGCTGGCCCAGCGGATCATCGACGTCCTCGAGTCCGAGGTGAACCCGTCCATCGCCATGCACGGCGGGCGTGCGGATCTGGTGGGTGTCGACCAGTTGACCGCCTATCTCCGCTTGAGCGGCGGGTGCCAAGGTTGCGGCCTGGCGCGGGTGACGCTTTCGCAGGGCATCGAGGTGGCCTTACGAGAGGCGGTTCCCGAATTGGTGTCCGTCGTGGACGTCACCGACCACGCCAGCGGCACCAACCCGTACTTCGAGTCCGCCAAGAAGTAGCGGCCCGGAGCAACCGTCTACGCCGCGGACCGGCCGAGAGGCGGTCCGGTGCACGGCCTCACCGGTCCACGGCCTGACCGGCGCGCAGCACTAGCCTCGCCGGGCATGGACGCGCTGGTCACCGGCGTGAGCGCCGCCGGGGGCCTGCTCATCGGGGACCGCCTCGAAATCGTGGTGGAACGGGTCGGGGCTCGGCAGCCGCTCACGCGCCCGTGGTGGACGTGCCCGCTGTGCGAGCAGCCCCTTGGCGGCCTGTCGTGGCTCCCCTTCGGCGAGCTGGCCGGCCGCAGGCGCTGTCCACACTGCGCCGAGCGCGCCCCGTACGCCGAACGCCCGCTGGTGCTGGCCGCGGTATCGGCTGCGGTGCTCGGGCTGTTCGCGGCGCGCTTCGGTGCGGATGTGGCATTGGCCGCCTTTGCCGTCCTCGGGCTGGCGCTGGTGGCGATCTCGGCTGTCGACCTCGAGCGGTTCGTGATCCCCAATCACATCGTCTATCCGACGGCGGCGGCGGTGGCCCCGCTGCTGGTGGTCGCCTCCGGCGTCGACGGGCGCTGGGGATCGCTGGCCCGGGCCGCCATCGCCGCCGCCGCCGCCTTCGTCGCCTTTCTGGCGGTGCACCTTCTCGTGCCGAAAGGCATGGGCTTCGGCGACGTTCGCCTGGCCGCGCTGGTCGGGGGCGCCAGTGGCTGGCTCGGGCTGGGCCACGCCTTTCTCACCTTCTTCGCCGCCTTCGTGCTCGGAGCCGCCGTCGGACTGGCGGTGATGGCCGTCGGGCGCGGCGGCCGCAAGACCCGCATCCCATTCGGGCCCTTCATGGCCGTCGGCATGGTGATCTCGGTGGTGTGGGGAAACCCGCTCGTGCACGCGCTGTTCCATCGCTCGCTGTAGATCTCGGAGGCGGCGCGCGGTCGTGGGTGTCGGACCCGGAACGGACCAGTTCGAGCGGTAGATTTGCCCGGTGCTGCGCTACCTGACCTCCGGCGAGTCGCACGGCAAGGCCTTGGTCGTGATCGTGGAGGGTGTGCCGGCGGGGCTGCCCATCACCGTCGAGGAGATCTCCGGCGAACTGGCCCGTCGCCGCCTCGGCTTCGGCCGTGGCCCGCGGATGCGCTTCGAGGCCGACGAGGTCCAGCTGCTCGGGGGGGTGCGCCACGGCCGCACCCTCGGTTCGCCGCTCGCCATCGAGATCGCCAACACCGAATGGCCGAAGTGGGAGCAGGAGATGTCGCCCCATCCTGGTGCACCGTCGAAGGTGCTCACCGCTCCTCGTCCCGGTCACGCCGATCTCGCCGGCATGCAGAAGTACGGGCTCTCCGACGCCCGCGACGTGCTCGAGCGGGCGTCTGCCCGCGAAACCGCCGCCCGGGTGGCGGCCGGGTGCCTGGCCAAGGCCATGTTGGCGCCGCTCGGCGTGCAGGTGCTCAGCCATGTGGTGGCGTTGGGCGGCGCCGAGACGGGCGAGGGGGCCGGCGACGGTATCCGTCCGGAGCCGTCCGACCTCGAGCGGATCGACGCCTCCCCGGTGCGCTGCTTCGACCCCGAAGCCGAAGGGCGGATGGTGGCGGCGGTCAAGGCGGCAGCCAAGGAGGGTGACTCGCTCGGTGGCGTGGTGGAGGTGCTGGCCTACGGCGTGCCGGTCGGCCTCGGCAGCTACGTGCAGTGGGACCGTCGCCTCGACGGGCTGCTGGCCCAGGCCCTCATGAGCATCCAGGCGGTGAAGCTGGTGGAGATCGGCGAGGGCGCCAGCGTGGTGGGCCGTCGGGGTTCGTCGGCGCACGATCCGATCTCCTGGGACGCCGACGGGCAGCGCTACCGGCGTCTCACCACCAGGGCGGGCGGCATCGAGGGCGGTATGTCCACCGGCGAGCTGTTGACGGCCCGGGTGGGGATGAAGCCGCTGGCCACCTTGAACCGACCGGTGCTCGGCACGGTGGACACCGTCACCAAGGAGGAGACGGTTTCGTTCAAGGAGCGCACCGACGTCACCGCCGTTCCGGCCATGGGCGTGGTGGCCGAGACCATGACGGCGCTGGTGCTGGCGTCCGAGGCGCTTCGCAAGTTCGGCGGTGACTCGATGTCGGAGTTCGTCCGGAACTTCCACGGTTTCATTGCCGGTCTGTCGGAGACCCCCTCTGCGGCCGTGCACGAGGTTGGCGCATCGCCGGAGCCCGGTGCGCCGCCCGAACCGACGGCACGACAGTCAGCGGCTGAACCGTCGGCGTCGCCCCGGCGCGGTGCCTGAGCGGCTCGTCCTGGTGGGGATGATGGGCGCCGGCAAGAGCACTGTCGGCCGTCTGCTCGCCGAACGGCTGGGACGCGTTTTCGTCGACGTGGACGACGAGATCGTCCGCCTGGCCGGCGGCAGCGTGGCCGACATCTTCGACTCAGGCGAACGGGACTTCCGGGATCTCGAGCGCCAGTGCCTGCGCGGCGCGCTCGACGCAGACGCGGATGTGGTGGTGGCGGCGGGCGGAGGCGCGGTCCTCGACGCCGACAACCGCGCCCGTATGCGTCTGGCCGGCACCGTGGTGTGGCTGCGGGCGACGCCCGCCACCTTGTCGGAGCGGGTCGGCGACGGCAGCGGAAGGCCGCTGCTGGAGAACACCGACGAGGGCGGTCTCGCCGTGTTGAACCGCCTGTCGGCCGAGCGGGCCGCTCTCTACGAGGAGGTGGCGCACGCCGTGGTGGACACAGACGGCCTGTCGACGGCCGAGGTGGCCGATCGCGTGCTGGCACTGGTGACGCCGTGATCCGGGTCCCGGTGGACCTCCCAGGGCGCGCCTACGACGTGCTCGTCGGTCGTGGAGCCGTCGCCGCTCTCGCCGAGATGCTGCCCGCCGGCGTGCAGCGGGTGGCGGTGGTCACCCAACCGGGCATCGAGGTGGCACTCGAGCCCGGCGTCCCCATGACCCGCCTCGAGATCCCCGCCGGCGAGCAGGCCAAGTCGATGCAAAGCGTGGAGGAGCTCTGCCGGGACTTCGCCCGGGCCGGGCTGTCGCGCCAGGACGCCGTGGTGGCGGTGGGCGGAGGGGTCGTCACCGACGTGGCCGGCTTCGCTGCCGCCTGCTACCTGCGCGGGGTCGACTACGTGAACGTGGCGACCACGCTCCTGGCTCAGGTGGACGCGGCCGTGGGTGGCAAGACAGGGGTCAACCTGCCCGAGGGCAAGAACCTGGTGGGCGCCTTCTGGCAGCCTGCCGGTGTGATCTGCGACACCGACACGCTGGCGTCGCTTCCCGACCGGGAATGGGCGTCGGGGCGGGGCGAGATCGCCAAGTGCGCGTTTTTGGAGCGGGCGCCGGGGGAGGGGACGCCCGGAGCCGCCTTGGCCGAGAAGAGCCTCGTGGAGCAGGTGGGCTACTGCGTGAGCCTCAAGGCGGCGGTGGTCGCAGGCGACGAGCGCGAAGGCGGCCGCAGGATGCTGCTCAATTACGGCCACACGCTGGCCCACGCCCTGGAGGCGGTGTCGCTGGCCGGCGGCCCGGTCGACCTCCGCCACGGCGAGGCGGTGGCCGTCGGCCTCATGTTCGCCGCCCGGCTGGCGCAGCGTCTCGGGCGCATCGATGATGCGCGCGTGGCCGAGCACCGCGCCGTGCTGGACGCCTTCGGCCTGCGTGGGGACATGCCGGAAGGCCTGAAGGCCGACGAGCTCGTGCAGTTCGTGGCCCGGGACAAAAAGGCGCGCCACGACCTCACCTTCGTGCTCGACGGGCCGCGCGGTGTCGAGCCGGTGCGCGCCGTGGACATGGGTGACGTCGTGGCGGTGCTCGGGGAGATGGGGTGCGCCCGGTGAGCCCGGCCGACCCGGACGAGGGTCGAGGTGAGGCGAGCACCGGAGGGGCCGGCAGCGAAGGGCTCGTGGTGCTGCTGTCGGGCCCCAATCTCGATCTGTTGGGCGAGCGCCAGCCCGACATCTACGGCACGGCCACCTTGAGCGAGCTCGTGGACATGGCCACCGAGGAAGCCAAGGCCTTCGGCCTGAGCGTGGAGCACCACCAGTCGAACCACGAAGGCGAGCTCGTCGAGCAGGTGCACGGCGCTCGTGGACGCGCCGTCGCCTTGGTGGTGAACGCCGGCGCCCTGAGCCACTACTCGTGGTCGCTGCACGACGCCCTCGCCGCCTTCGAGGGGGTG
>DATHCF010000079.1:0-9435 GCA_035319705.1 Acidimicrobiales bacterium
AACTTCTCCTCCGCCCTGGCCAACCGGGGATCGGCGGGGGGAATCCCCGGTGGTGGTGCCACCAGCTTCACGTCCCTGTTGCAGAAGTGCCTGCCCGCCAGTTACCAGCAGTTCGTGAGCAGCGTGGTGGTGCCGGCGGTGACCATCAACCAGGTGGTCAACCCGCCCAGCACCGACATCAACACCAACAGCTACACCGTGGCCGGCATCGACCCCAGTCAGCCGAACCTCGGGCTCATCACCAAGGCCCAGGTGGTGAAGGGCCAGTGGTTCGGCTCGCACCCCGCCGACCAGCTACTGGTGAGCACCGCCTACGCCAGCTCCAAGTCCATCAAGGTCGGCCAGCAGATGCCCATCAACGGCACCAACTTCACCGTCGTCGGGCTGGTCAGCCCGACGGTGTCGGGCGACGCCTCGGACCTGTACTTCGACCTGCCCACCTTGCAATCGCTGGCGTCGTCCTCCGGCCAGGTCAACGAGGTGCTGGTCGAGGTGGACAACTCCTCGCAGGTGGGCACGGTGGTGAAGCGCATCCAGAAGCTTCTGCCGGGGGCGCAGGTGCTGGCCAACGACTCGCTGGACAACACCGTCACCGGCAGCCTGGCCAACGCCCACACCATCGCCACCGACTTCGGCGGGGTGATGGCGCTCATCATCCTGCTAGCGGCCTTCATCATCGCCGCTCTCCTCACCCTGTCGAGCATCTCCAAGCGGGTGCGGGAGATCGGGACTCTCCGGGCGATCGGATGGTCGCGTGGGCGGGTGGTGCGCCAGATCGTGGCCGAGACGACCGGGATCGGGGTGCTCGGCGCCGGCCTGGGCCTCGCCGTGGGCGCCATCGTCTGCGTCGCCATCGGCGCCTTTGGACCGAGCCTGAGTGCAGTCTCCTCCTCGAACACGCTGGGCGCCTCCACTGCCAGCGCCCTCTTCCACGAGACCACCCGCAACTCGGCCAAGCTCGCCATTCCGCTCACGGCGCCGATCCACCCCTCCACCTTGCTCTTGGGCGTGGTGTTCGCCGTGGTCGGTGGCCTCTTGGCCGGGCTGGCCGGTGGATGGCGGGCGGCGCGTCTGTCTCCTGCTTCGGCGCTGGCGGATTTGGGATGACCGGAGCGATGGACACCAACGGATCCGCCGATAGTGCCGCCGCTCTGTACGAGTTGCGCAACGTCGAGCGCCGCTACCAGCGGGGTGGCACGACGGTGCTGGCGGTGCACGATCTCTACCTCGAGATCGACGTCGGCGAGTTCCTCTCCATCCAGGGACCGAGCGGGTCGGGCAAGACGACCCTGTTGCAGCTGCTGGGGGCTCTCGATGCCCCGACCGCCGGCTCCATCACCTTCGACGGCAGCGAGCTGGCCCGGCTCGGGGATCACGACCTGACCGACATCCGGGCGCGCCACGTGGGCTTCGTGTTCCAGCAGTTCAACCTGATTCCCACACTCACCGCCGAGGAGAACGTGGCCATCGCCATGGTGCCGTTGAAGGTGAAGAGCGACGCCCGCCACGGCCGGGCCCGGGAGCTGCTGGAGCAGGTGGGCCTCGGGGCCCGGACCGAGCACCTTCCCTCGCGGCTGTCGGGAGGCGAGCAGCAACGCGTGGCCATCGCCCGGGCACTGGCAAACCATCCGCGTGTGCTGCTGGCCGACGAGCCCACGGGGAACCTCGACACGCAGAACGCGGCGGAGATCATGGCCCTGCTGGCCGGTCTCCAGGCCGACACGGGTGTCACCGTGGTGGTGGCCACCCACGACCCCGAAGTGGCGCGCCAGTCGCACCGGCGCGTCGTGATGCGAGACGGGGCCATCTTGGAGGACAGCGCCGTAGCCCCGTGATTCTCATACCCCTTCCGTATCCTTGCTTCATGCGCCGATGCGGAATGTGTTGAGAGTGGAAGCCTGACACGGAGTTCGCCTGGCGCCGCCAGCAGAGGAGGCGAGCGCGAGATCACGAAGTGCGAGGTAGTCTGCGCGGCTGTCACCGTCGTAGGACGGCTCTGCGAAATGGTTTTGCAAGACTTGCGGGCGTAGCTCAATGGCAGAGTTCCAGCCTTCCAAGCTGGCTATGCGGGTTCAATTCCCGTCGCCCGCTCCAGAACCGACTGAGTTGCTCCGAGTGCTCGAGTCGGGGAGGGGGGATTTGAACCCCCGGCCTCCTGCTCCCAAAGCAGGTGCGCTGCCAGGCTGCGCTACTCCCCGGAGATCCCCCGACGCTGACGAATCCCCCTACGGGGAGAGGCGAAAGGAGCCTCGTCGAAGCTCAGGTCCAGCGTACTGCGGGACCGCTTCTCCTTCTCCCCATCGAAAGCCCGCCGGCTCGTTCCCGGGGCGGAACGTGGTGGTCGGAAGGCCATCTGTGGTCGGCAATGGGACTTTCGGCCCTGTGTGGACACTCACAACAATCCGACACTGACGCAATAGGGGGGCTTGGCCCTGAGCCCTGAGCCTTGTGGGCAAGGCGGGACCAGGAGGAGGTCGTCATGGTCGTGGTCGACGTGCTGTTGGTGTGCAACCTGATCCTCTTTGCATACTGCGCCCTAAGGTCTCCCCGGGCCCGCAGCTCCCGGCTCGACCAGCTGCTGCACCGGGTGGACGGGACCGATGGCGAGGCGGTCGGCCGGGAGATGGGCAAGGTGCTGCGCTTTCCGGGGGTCGACGAGCTCGCCATCCGCCGTGCCCGTGCCGTGCACCCGTCGCGCCACCCGGCGGACCTCTCGTCGCGGCCGATGTCGCACCCTTCAGGACATTCTTCACACCCTTCGGGGCGTCTGGGCTGAGCAGGGCCGCGGCCGCCGGGTCCTGCACCGCCCGGCGGCGCCCCGCTCAGCTCCCGATCAACAGCACCGCCGCGCCGACGAGGCGGTCGTGGGCCAGGTCCGCCAGGGCCCGGTCGGCCTCTTCGAACGGGTAGGCCGTGGTGGTGGCCCGCACGCCGAGCCGGGCGGCCAGCGTCAGGAACTCCTCGCCGTCGTTGCGGGTGTTGGCCGTCACCGATCGCAGTTCGCGTTCGTTGAAGAGGTGCGCCTCGTAGTCGAGCACCGGCACGTCGCTCAGGTGGATCCCGGCCACCGCCAGCACACCGCCCCGGTCGAGGGCCGCCATGGCCGGCGGCACGAGCGTGCCCACCGGGGCGTACAAGATGGCGGCGTCGAGGGGCTTCGGCGGCCGGGCGTCGGCATCACCCACCCAGTGCGCACCGAGACGGGTGGCGAGCCGGCGGGCCTCCTCCGATCGCGTCATCACGTACAGCTCGGCGCCCTGGGCCAACGCCAGCTGGGCCGTCAAGTGGGCGGACCCGCCGAAGCCGTAGAGACCCAGGCGCCCGCCGGGCCGGAGCGACGTCCGCTCGAGTGCCCGGTAGCCGATGATCCCCGCGCACAACAGCGGCGCAGCCTGTTCGTCCTCGATCCCCTCCGGTAGCCGGTAGGCGTAGCCCTCGTCCACGAGCACGAAGTCGGCATATCCACCGTCGAGGTCCCAACCGGTGAAGACCGCCCGCTCGCACAGGTTCTCCGCTCCACGACGGCAGAAGCGGCACACGCCACAGGTCCCCGCCAGCCAGGCCACGCCCACGCGATCGCCGACGGCGAAGCGCCGCGCCTCCGGCCCGAGCTCGTCCACCCTTCCCACCACTTCGTGGCCGGGCGTCACCGACGGCCGGTGCACCGGGAGGTCCCCCTCGGCCACGTGCAGGTCGGTGCGGCACACGCCACACGCCGACACGGCCACGCGCACCTGC
This sequence comes from Acidimicrobiales bacterium, assembly GCA_035319705.1. Taxonomy (GTDB): domain Bacteria; phylum Actinomycetota; class Acidimicrobiia; order Acidimicrobiales; family UBA8190; genus UBA8190. The sequence continues at coordinate 3,739 of DATHCF010000079.1, forward strand.
TTCGCCGCCGGGTGCGGGTCGGGACGCTCCACCATCTCGAGCGGCCCGCTGTCGATGGGGCCGGGCTCCGTCACTTCCCAGGCGCGCATGGCTCCATGGTGGCTCGCGCCGGGGTCAGCCCGGCGGTGCTCAGACCTCCGCCCGGGCGATGGTCACGGGCACGAGGAACACCGGGACCGGCGAGGCCCCGATCACGTCGAGCACCGCCGCTCCGTAGGGGCCCCGGGTCTGGCGGGACCACACGAGGACCACGAGGTCGCTGCCGGTCTCGAGGGCACGCCGCAGGACATATCGCCCGATGGGCCTCGTCTCCGCCGGGTGGCGGTGGCCGGCGGGGTCTCCCGACGGGCCGTTGCCGTGGGGAGCACCGTTCCACCCGTCCGCCCCGTCCACCACGGTCCACGCCCCGGGACGTCCCGGGCCGTCGGCGATGTGGAGCGAGGTGACGGCGGTGTCGGGCCGGGTGATGCGCGACAGGGCTGCCGCCGCCGCCAGGGCGGTGCTGCCGGTGCCGTCGAGCGCGCTCAGGACCCGGGTGGGCCCGCACCAGTCGCGCAGGCCCGGGGGAACCATGAGAAGCGGCCGGTTGATGCGTCGTGCCACGGCGAGCGCGGTGCCGGCCGCCCGGCGGGCGCCCGGGCGAGGGGAACGCTGGCGGGCGCCGATCACGGTGAGGACGGCACCCGGCGCCATGGCCAGTGCCGTGAGCACCGTCTCCGGACGGCCCACCATCTCCTCCGCCTCGCCGCGTGCCACCCGGGCGAGCGCGCTGCGCCGCGCCTCGCCACGGAGCCCGGGGCCCGGCTCGACGTGGACGGTGCGAACCGGGACACCGAGCAGGTCCCCCATGGTGCGGGCCACGCGGCGGACGGCCTCTTCGGCCGGCGCTCCGTCGAGAGCCGCCACCACGTAGCGGTCCTGACCTGGCACCTTTCCAGTGGACCGCGCTCCACCGCGGAGGGGGCAGGGGCGAAGGTCACGCCGTCGCGGAGCCGAGGGTCACTGGTGGCCCGCCCGCGGGCTTTCAGTCCCTCGGGAGCCGGTGGTGTGGAGGCTACGGTCGGTTCGTGGTGCGTGCCGCCGTCTGGGATCTCGGGAGCAGCTCGTTCCAAGTCCTCGTGTGCGACCAGGTCGGCTGCAACGGGCTCGCCCCGGTGATGCGCCGGAGGGCGCTGCTCAACCTGGGCATGGCCGTCGGCGCCACCGGCTCGATTCCCGCCGAGCGCATCACCGCCGCGGTGTCGGCGGCCAAGCGCCTGAAGCGCGCCCTCGAGCAGTCGCGGCCCGACGTCGTGGTGGCGCTCGCCACCGCCGCGCTGCGCGACGCCGCCAACGGCCCCGAAGTGGTGGCCCGCCTTGAGCGGGTGGTGGGCCAGAGCGTGCGGCTGCTCGGCGGGGAGGAGGAGGCGCGGCTGTGCTTCGTGGGCCAGCGGGCCGGCGTGTGGACCGGTGGCGGACCGGCCATCGGCATCGACCTCGGCGGCGGGAGCTTCGAGGTGGCGGTGGGCACCCGCACCCGGGTCGACTACGCCGTCAGCGCGCCGGTGGGGGCCACCCGGTTGCGCGGCGAGATGGGCGCCCCCGAGGTGCTCGGTCAGGGCGATCGCCGGCTCATTCGAGAGCGCACGGCGGCCGCACTGGCGGAGGTGCGCCTGGCCCTGGCCGCCTTCCCGGACGTGACCCGGCGGACGGTGGTGAGCGGGGGCACGGCCCGGGCGCTGGCGCGCCTCGCCACCGCCCACACCCGGGGCCGGGACGGGGCCGCCGGGAGCGAATTGAGTCAGGTGGAGCTTCCGGCCGAGCAGGTGGACGAGATGGCCGACCGATTGGGCGCTCTGGACCTCGAACAGCGGCGGGCGCTTCCCGGCATGTCCCCACGCCGGGCGCCGATGCTGCCCATCGGGGCCGCCATCCTCTCGGCCCTGGCCCACGACCTCGGGATCGAACGCTTCGTGGTGAGCGTCTGGGGACTGCGTGAGGGCGCCCTGCTCGACGCCCTGGAGCGGAGGTGACCGGAGGAGGCCCCGCCGGTCCTACCTCTTTCTCTTGTTTCTCTTGTTTCTCTTGTGGAGGTTTCCTCTATACCGAGGCGGACCCCGTCAGGCCTGTTTGCCCAGGATCCGGTTCATCTTCGTGCCGCACACCGGGCAGCTCCCCTGTGCCGCACGCCGGCCGTTGGCCAACTCGACCTCTTGGCCCTCGAACTGCCGCTTCTCACGGCACTTGACGCAGTAGCCCTCGTACGACGGCACCGTGGCCTCCTCACTGCTCTGCGGCCCCGCCAGGGGCCCAGCATCGGGATCTGGACGAACGTACCGCCCTGGCCCGGGCGGGGGGCGGATGCAGGCCCGGCCGCCGGCTTCTCGCCGCCGGCTGGTCAAGGTTCGACACGAAAAGTGGCCGTCCCGCTACACAGGCCGCTGAGGTTGGCGCCTCCGAGAACGAAAATCCGCCACCGGTAAGCTTCGCCACCCATGCGTGCCACCGCGGCGCCGGCCGAGGGCAACCGGATGCGGCTGTCGGTCGAGGTCGACGAGTCGGAGATCGACAAGGTCCTCGACGACACCGTCCGTCGCCTGTCGAAGCAGGTGAAGGTGCCCGGGTTCCGTCCGGGCCACGTGCCGCGCCAGGTCCTCGAGGCCCGTCTCGGTGGCGCCGGCGCGTTGCGCCGGCGGGCCATCAGCGACGCCCTTCCTGATCTGTACGCCCGGGCGGTGGCTGACACCGAATTGGATCCCATCGCCGCGCCGGAGATCGACCTCACCTCGGGTGACGACGACGGACCGGTGACCTTCGACGCCGTGGTCGAGGTCCGTCCCACGGTGTCGGTGGGGGGATATGCGGGTCTCGTCGTCACCGTGCCGCGTCCCGAGGTCACCGAGGCCGACGTCGACGCGCAGATCGACCGTTTGCGCGAGCAATCAGGTGAGCTCGAGACGGTGGCGCGTCCCGCCACCGACGGCGACTACGTGACCATCGACCTGCACGGCCGGCGCCCGGGTGCAGAGGATCTCGACGTCCAGGACTGGCTGTACGAGGTGGGCTCCAACAGTGCGGTACCCGGTCTCGACGCCGAGCTGCGCGGCAAGAAGGCGGGCGACATCTTGGAGTTCACCGCGGCGCTGCCCTCCGCCTCGCCGCCCGGCGCCGGAGACGAACAGGAAACCGCCGCGCCGGGCGAGTCGCAGGTGCGGGTGCTCGTCAAGGAGGTGAAGCGCAAGGTCCTGCCCGAGGCGAGCGACGATTGGGCCAAGGAGGCCTCGGAGTTCGACACCCTGGGCGCGCTGCGAGAGGACGTGCGCAGCCGGTTGGTCCAAGTCCGGCGGATGCAGACGCAACTGGCCCTGCGCGAACGCGCGCTGGCGGCCCTGGTCGAGCTGGTGCAGGAGGAGCCGCCGCAGAGCATGGTGGAGAGCGAGGTCGGCGAGCGGTTGCACGACCTCGGCCACCGCCTGCAGGCGCGGCATCTCACCGTGGAGCAGTTTCTGGCCGCCTCGGGCCGTGACGAGCAGAGCCTGCTGGCCGAGATCCGGGCGGAGGCCGCCTATGCCGTGCGTGTCGACCTGGCGCTGCGGGCGCTGGCCGACGCCGAGAAGGTGGAAGTGGACGACGCCGAGCTCGACCAGGCCATCGCCGAGATGGCGGCCGAGGTGCGCACCACGCCCAAGGATTTGCGGCGCCGGCTCGAACACGCAGGCAGGCTGGGCGCGGTACGCTCGGACAGGAGAAAAGCGAAGGCGCTCGCCTGGCTGCTCGAGCACGTGGAGCTGGTCGACGAGGACGGGAACCCGGTCTCCCGGGACGAGTTGCGTGCCGACGAGAGCGGTGGGGATGCCGCCGGTGGACGAGGGAGCAGCGACGTGGAAGGCGAACCGGTAGCCGACGGCGAGGCCGAGTCGTGAGTGCCGGGGCCCACGACTACGTCGTCCCCACCGTCATCGAGCAGACGAGTCGCGGCGAGCGCGGCTACGACCTGTACTCGCGGCTGCTCAAGGAGCGCATCATCATCCTGGGTACGCCGATCGACGACACCATCGCCAACCTGATCTGCGCCCAGATGCTGTTCTTGGAGGGCGAGGACCTCGACAAGGACATCCACCTCTATATCAACTCGCCCGGCGGCGACATCACCGCCCTGTTCGCTATCTACGACACCATGAAGTTCATCAAGCCCGAGGTGTCGACCTTCTGCTTCGGCCAGGCGGCATCGGCCGCTGCGGTTCTGCTTGCCGCCGGTGCAAAGGGCAAGCGCTTCGCCCTGCCGCACGCCCGCATCCTCCTCCACCAGCCGTGGGGCGGGGCGGCCGGCCAGGCCAGCGACATCGAGATCCAAGCCAAGGAGATCATCCGGATGCGGGACCTCCTCAACGAGATGTTGGCGGCCGACACCGGACAGGCGACCGACAAGATCGCCCGTGACACCGACCGGGACTTCGTGATGACGGCCGACGAGGCGGTGGTCTATGGCCTCATCGACGAGGTGATCACCTCCCGCGACGCCGCCATGGCCACCGAGGCCGTCGGCGCGGCGTAGGCTCGGGGTCCCGGGAACAGCAAGGGGGAGAGGGTGGCGAAGTTCGGCGACGGGGGGGATCTCGTCAAGTGCAGCTTCTGCGGCAAGTCGCAGAAGCAGGTCAAGAAGCTCATCGCCGGTCCCGGTGTCTACATCTGCGACGAGTGCATCGACCTCTGCAACGACATCATCGCCGAGGAGCTGGCCGAGACCACCGAGCTCTCCTTCGAGGAGCTGCCCAAGCCCAGGGAGATCTTCGAGTTCCTGAACGACTACGTGATCGGGCAGGAGACGGCCAAGAAGATCCTGTCGGTGGCCGTCTACAACCACTACAAGCGGGTGCAGGCGGGACCGGCCCAGTCGGCCGACGTGGAGCTGGCCAAGTCGAACATCTTGCTCCTCGGCCCCACCGGCTGCGGCAAGACGCTTCTGGCCCAGACCCTGGCGCGCATGTTGAACGTCCCCTTCGCCATCGCCGATGCCACCGCGCTCACCGAAGCCGGGTATGTGGGCGAGGACGTCGAGAACATCCTGTTGAAGCTCATCCAGGCGGCCGACTACGACGTGAAGCGGGCGGAGACCGGGATCATCTACATCGACGAGATCGACAAGATCGCCCGCAAGAGCGAGAACCCCTCGATCACCCGTGACGTGTCCGGCGAGGGCGTGCAGCAGGCGCTGCTCAAGATCCTCGAGGGCACGACCGCCTCGGTGCCGCCGCAGGGCGGCCGCAAGCACCCGCATCAGGAGTTCATCCAGATCGACACCACGAACATCCTGTTCATCTGCGGCGGGGCCTTCGCCGGACTGGACAAGATCATCGAGAGCCGCATCGGCCGCAAGGGCATCGGCTTCAGAGCCGAGATGCGCCGCAACGCCGAGTCCGTCGACGACGAGGTCCTGCGCCACGTCCTGCCTGAGGACCTCATGAAGTTCGGCCTCATCCCCGAGTTCATCGGCCGGCTGCCGGTGGTGGGCACGGTGTCGAGCCTCGATAAAGAGGCCCTCATCCGCATCCTCGTCGAGCCGAAGAACGCGCTCGTCAAGCAGTACCGCCGCGTGTTCGAGCTCGACGGTGTCGAGCTCGAGTTCGCCGACGACGCCATGGAGGCGGTGGCCGAGCAGGCGCTGTTGCGCGGCACCGGCGCCCGGGGGCTGCGCGCCATCCTGGAAGAGGTGCTGCT
>DATHCF010000080.1:0-2941 GCA_035319705.1 Acidimicrobiales bacterium
CGGCCCGGATCTCGAGGACGTGCCGGAGGCCGTCCGCCGGCAGATGACCTTCACCTTGGCCGAGACCGTGCAGGACGTGCTCTCCGCCGCCCTCCAGCCGGAGGAGTCGGAGCTGCTCGCCTCCTGAGGGGCGGGCCGGCTGCCGCTCAGCCGTCGGCCGGCGCCCGCACCGGAAGCGCCATGGGGTTCACGACGGGCAGCATGCCGGCGGCCGCCAGCGCCATGGACCACGGCTCGAGGAGGTCGTGCAGCTCCTGTGTGCGCGCCGCGCCCACGGCGTCCCAGGGGGGACGGGCCAGTCGGTCGGTGGCCGCTTCCACGCCACGGCGGCGCTCGGCCCCCTCGGTGGTGAGCGTCCCGTCGTCGGCGAGCAGCCCGCGACGGCGCAGGCGCTCCTCGGCCTCCTCCCACTCCTCGTCGCTCCAGCCGCGCGCCGGCTGCAGGATGGCACGCGGCACCGCTCCGGTGCCGACCAGGGTGACGTGCGCTTCCAGCCCGTCGAGCTCGGCGTCGACCAGGGCCGCCACTTGGCCGTCGCCGCGGTGCTCGCGCAGGACCGTACACAGTTGCCACAAGGCGGTGAGCGGGTGGGCGGGGAGCTCCAGGGCGGCATTGGCCGCCGCCAGCGGCCGGCCGGGGAACTCGAGAGCGCGCGCCGCTCCCGCGGCGAGCTCCACGGCGCGCTCCAGCTGTTCCCCGTCGGAGGGCATCACCCGGGCCAGGGCGGCCGTGGTCGCCTGCTGCCGGGCGTCGAGGACCGCTCCGGGGACGGCGAAGCTCCAGGCGTCGGGGATGGCCCGGCGCACGCGGCGCGGCGCGAAGTTGTAGAAGGTCGCTTCGACCACGGCGGCTGACACCGCCCCCATCGGCGCGGCCCGGGCGGCGAAATAGCCCATCCAGAAGCCCTTGAGGCCGCAGCGGCGATAGGCCTCGGCCGTCTCCGGGGCGAAGTAGGTGGCGGCGTGGACCGGTTCGAACACGCGCCACATCCGCCGAGCCAGGTCATCGCTCACCCGTCCAACTCTACGAAAAGCCTCACGAGAGGTAGCGGTCGCGCACAGCCGCGATGTCGTCGTCACCTCTGCCGGCGGCGATGACGGCGCGGTAGACGCCGAGCGCGGCGGTGGTGAGCGGCAGGGTGTCTCCCTCCGACGCCCTCAGGGCCAGAGCCAGCGAGGCGTCCTTGGCCCCGAGCGCCGTCGTCCACCAGGAGTCGAGCTTGCCGGTCAGCACCGCCTCGAAGCGATTGCGCAGCGCCGGCGCCACGAGCGGGCTCTCGGCCAGCAGCTCGCGCAGCTGCTCCTCGGTCAGCCCGCCGGCGGTCCCGACGGCGAACGCCTCGGCCAACGCCACCAGACCGTCGAGCAGCAGCAGGTTGGCGGTCAACTTGGCCGCCGCCGCCTGCTCCGGCCGCCCGTAGCGCAGCACCCTCCCGCCCAGGGCGGAGACGACGGGCTGTGCCCGACGGACGGCCTCGTCGTCGCCCCCCACGAGCAAAAGCGCCGTGCCGCCCCGCACGGCCTCGGGATTGCCGAGAATCGGCATCGACACGAAGCAGCCGATCCTGGCGGCGAGCTCGGTGCCGAGCTCCGGGGAGACCGTCGAGCTGTCCACCAGCACCGCGTCATCGCCGAGGCTGTCGGACACGCCGCCCTCCCCCAGCACCACGGCCCGCACGGCGTCGTCGTCGGACAGCATGGTGACCACCACGTCGGCCCCGCCGGCCGCCATCGAGGGCGTCTCCACCTCCTCGGCTCCAGCCGACAGCAGCTCACCTGCTCGGCCGGGCGTGCGGTTCCACACCCGCACCTCGTGACCCTGGCCCAACACCCGCACGGCCACGGCCTTCCCCATCCGGCCCATTCCCAGCACCGCCACCTGCATGTCGATCTCCATCTCCGATGGTTGTCGCGCCGAACGTAACGTGGGCGCCATGGCCGAGGACAAAGAGGACTATCTCCCCAGCTCGTGGGACTGGGTCCGTGAGCAGGTGGAGAAGCACGAGAAGTCGGGCGGGACCGAGGCGACGACGCTCTTCGACACCGGCCTGCCGGTGGTCGTCGTCACCATGCGGGGACACCGGAGCGGAAAGATCCGCAAAGCGCCGGTGATGCGCGTGGAGCACAAGGGGCAGTACGCGCTGGTGGCGTCCAAAGGCGGTGACCCGCACCACCCCGGCTGGTACTGGAACTTGAAGGCCGATCCCTCGGACGTCCAGATCCAGGACGGTCCCGACCGCTTCGCCGTCGACGTGCGCGAGGTGGACGGCGAGGAGCGCGACCAGTGGTGGCGTCGCGCCGTAGCCGCCTATCCGCCGTACGACGAGTACCAGGCGGCGACCGCGCGCCGCATCCCGGTCCTGGTGGCCACCCGGCGCTGAAGCCCGGCGCCCCCCTTCCGCCGGAGCCCGGCGGGTGCAAGAGGCGCCCGGCCGGGAAAGACCGCTCCGGTGGGGACGGCGGTCGAGGTGCCGATCACATCTCCTCCGGCGGCGCTGACCGGCCGGCATGGACGTGGCCGCCGGCGAGTACGGCTACACCCCCGGTTATTTCCGGACATGCTCGAGCGTCTGCTCTTCGACGGAGTGCTCGAAGCGCAGCCCGGAGGCGTGCTGGTCCCCGACCGGACGCGACCGGGACTGGGCCTCGAGTTACGAGAGGCCGACCCGGCCCGTTGTGCTGTCTGACGATCCTCCCCCGGCGCCCGTCGTCGACCCCCGCAGGTACTGACGGATCTGCTTCGCCTCGCTGCGAGCGCTCTTCACGTCACCGGTGGCAGTCTGCAAGCTCGTCTTCGTCGCAGACAGCAGTGAATGATCGGCGTTCCACTGCGAGGGCGTGTACGCGAGGACGGTGGTGGCCACGCCCGAGCTGGCGCTCTGTGCCCCGCTCAGGTCGTTGTTGAGGCTGTCGATCATCTGCTCGACCGTCGCGTCGTTCTG
>DATHCF010000081.1:0-5813 GCA_035319705.1 Acidimicrobiales bacterium
CCTCGACACCCTCGAGGCCCTCGGCGCCTCCGAGGTCACCCCCGAGGTGCTCCACCAGGCCGGCCTGGTGCGCAAGGGCGCGCTGGTCAAGGTGCTCGGACGGGGAGAGCTCCACCGGTCGGTGCAGGTGAAGGTCCACGCGCTGTCGGCGTCGGCCAAAGCCGCCGTGGAGGCGGCCGGGGGCTCGGTGGAGCTGATCCCGCTGCCGTTCGGCCACGGCCGTCCACCGGCGCGGGGAAATGCCCTCACCAACCGCTAGCCTTTCTGGCCCGGGGATCCGGCCTCCGAGCAGCTACACGGCATTCGAGACGGATAAGGAGCGTCAGTGCTCTCGAGCCTGAAGAACATCTTCAAGGTCCCCGACCTGCGCAACAAGGTGATCTTCACCGTCGCCGTCATCGGGCTGTACGAGCTCGGCGCCAACGTCATCTGCCCCTACATCTCCATCTCCCAGGTGCAGGCACTGGAGAACGAGGCCAAGGCGGCCGGCATCCTCGGGTTCCTGAACCTGTTCTCCGGCGGCGGGCTGCTGCGCATGGCGGTCTTCGGGCTCGGGATCATGCCCTACATCACCAGCTCGATCATCATCCAGCTGCTGTCGACGGTGATCCCCAAACTCGAGGAGTGGCGTGACCAGGGGGCGGTGGGACAGAAGCGGCTCACCCAGACCACCCGGTACCTCACCGTGGGCCTGGCGCTGCTGCAGTCCTCGGGACTGGTCTACGTCTTCCACACCGGGGCCAACGGCCTGCTGGGCAACAACGCCAACATCGACCTGATCCCCAACTTCACCATCTGGAAGGCCGCCTTCATCGTGATGACGCTGACGGCCGGCACCGCCTTCGTCATGTGGCTGGGGGAGAACATCACCCAGCGCGGCATCGGCAACGGCATGTCCATCCTGATCATGTCCAACGTGGTGGCCGGCATCCCGGCCGGGGGCACGGCGGTGCTGGACGAGGGCGGCCGACTCAAGTTCGGGGTCATCGTCGGCCTCACCCTGGTGCTCATCGTGGCCGTGGTGTTCATGGAGCTGGGCCAGCGCCGGATCCCGGTGACCTTCGCCAAGCGGGTGGTGGGACGGCGGATGTACGGCGGGTCGTCCACCTACATCCCGCTGAAGGTGAACCAGTCCGGGGTGATCCCCATCATCTTCGCCAGCTCGCTGCTGTACATCCCCGTGCTGCTGGCCAACATCATCCCCGCCACCAGCTTCCGGACCTTCGTGAACGACCACATCACGCCCACGAGCCTGGTGTACGTGCTGAGCTACGGCCTCCTCATCTTCCTGTTCACCTTCTTCTACGTCTACGTGGCCTTCGACCCCCACCAGCAGGCCGACATCATCAGGAAGCAAGGCGGCTACATCCCCGGCATCCGCCCCGGGCCGCCCACCGAGCGGTACCTGGCCCGCATCCTCAACCGCATCACCGTGCCCGGCGGGTTCTACCTCGCCGTGGTGGCAGTCCTTCCGTCGCTGCTCATGGCGCTGTGGCACCTCACCGGTTACCCGTTCTACGGCACCACGCTGCTCATCGCCGTGGGCGTGACGCTCGAGACCATGCGACAGATCGACAGCCAGCTGATGATGCGGAACTACGAGGGCTTCCTCAAGTAGACGGCGAGTGGTCCCAGGAATCAGGCTCGTCGTGCTCGGCAAGCAGGGCGCCGGCAAGGGAACGCAGTGCGTGCGGCTGTCGCACCACTACGTCGTCCCCCACATCTCCACCGGCGACATGCTGCGGGGGGCGGTGAAGAGCGGCTCGGAGCTCGGCGCCAAGGTCAAGGAGATCATGGAGTCCGGCGACCTGCTGGGCGACGACCTCATCATGGAGATGGTGGCCGAACGGCTGGCCGAGCCCGACGCCCGGGCGCGGGGCTTCATCCTGGACGGCTGCCCGCGCACCCGGCAGCAGGCCGAGATGGTGGCCGCCCTGTTGCGGCCGGGTGACATCGACCTGACCGTGGACATCGAGGTCCCCACCTCCCAGGTCCTGCGGCGCCTGGCCGGCCGGCGGGTATGCAAGGACTGCGGGACGAACTACTCGCTGTCGGCGCCTCCCCGGGTCAACTGGACCTGCGACGTCTGCGGCGGCGAGGTGGTGCAGCGCGACGACGACAAGGAGGACGCCATCCGCCGTCGCCTCGAGCTCTACGAGCGGCAGACCGCCCCCCTCATCGAGTTCTACGAGAAGCGCGGCCAGCTCACCAAGGTGAACGGCGTGGGCGCCCCCGACACCGTGCTGCGCCGCATCATCCGTGCTGCGGAGGACCGCCGGGCGCGCTGGGGGACCGGGCATTGAGGCGCAACAGCGGGGAGATCGCCAAGATGCGCCGGGCCGGCCAGGTGGTGGCCGAGATGCACGAGGCCACCCGGGCCGCCGCCAAGCCCGGCGTCACCACCGCCGAGCTGGACGCCGTGGCCCGGCAGGTGCTCGAGCGCCGGGGGGCCCGGTCCAACTTCTTGAACTACCGGGGCTTCCCGGCGGTGATCTGCACCTCGCCCAACGACATGATCGTCCACGGCATCCCCGGCTCCTACCTGCTGGCCGAGGGGGACCTGCTGTCGGTGGACTGCGGCGCCATCGTCGAGGGATACCACGGGGATGCCGCCTTCACCATGGCCGTCGGCCAGGTGAGCCCCGAGGCGGCGCGGCTGGTGGAGGTCACCGAGCGCAGCCTGTGGGCGGGCATCGACCAGCTCCGTCCCGGCCGGCGTCTGCACGAGGTGGGCCGGGCCGTCCAGCAGGTGGCCGAGGAGGCCGGGTTCTCGGTGGTGCGCGAGTACGTGGGCCACGCCATCGGGACCGCCATGCACGAGGAGCCGCAGGTTCCCAACTACTGGCCCGGCACCGGGGGCCCGGTGCTCAAAGAGGGGATGGTGTTCGCCGTGGAGCCCATGGTGAACGCCGGCACGGCGGCCACCCGCCTCCTCGAGGACGGCTGGAGCGTGGTCACCGCCGACGGGTCGCTGTCCGCCCACTTCGAGCACACCATCGCCGTGACCGACAACGGCCCGGAGGTGCTCACGTTGCCGTAGCCGCCCGGAGCCCCCGGCGTGGTGGGGCGCAGGGGCCAGCGTGTATGCTTGCGGGTCGGCTCGTCGGGCCTGACCTGGGCGCACGCCCGGGCAGGGGCGCCAGCCGTCGAGCGAGTTTCCCGCCTCGCCGGGCCCCGGCCGGCGTCGGGCGGGGCCCGGGTCTCCTCGGTGCCCCCGAGCCCTGCCCGGACCAGAACCACAACAGGAGGAGTCACCTGCCCAAGCCCAAAGAGGATGCCATCGTGCTCGAAGGGACGGTCGTGGAGCCGTTGCCCAACGCCATGTTCCGGGTGGAGCTGGAGAACGGCCACAAGGTGCTCGCCCACAGCTCGGGCAAGATGCGGATGCACCGGATCCGGATCCTCCCCGGCGACCGGGTGCAGGTGGAGATCACCCCGTACGACTTGAGCCGGGGCCGCATCACCTACCGCTACAAGTAGGGCGAGAAGCAGCAGGACGAGGACACAGATGAAGGTAAGACCGAGCGTCAAGCCGATGTGCGAGAAGTGCAAGGTGGTCCGCCGCCACGGCGTGGTGCGGGTCATCTGCGAGAACCCGCGTCACAAGCAGCGCCAGGGCTGAGGCCGGAGGAGGTATTACAGGACCGTGGCACGCATTGCCGGAGTCGACATCCCCCGCGAGAAGCGTCTCGAGGTGTCGTTGACCTACATCTACGGTGTCGGACCCACCCTGGCCCGCCGGGCCATCGAGGCCACCGGGACCAACCCCGACACCCGGGTGCGCGACCTCACCGACGAGGAGGTCACCCGCCTGCGTTCGTGGATCGATGCCAATCTGAAGGTCGAAGGCGACCTGCGCCGCGACGTGGCCCAGGACATCAAGCGCAAGATGGAGATCGGCAGCTACCAGGGTGTGCGCCACCGTAAGGGCCTTCCCGTCCACGGCCAGCGCACCCACACCAACGCCCGGACCCGCAAGGGACCCAAGAAGACGGTGGCCGGGAAGAAGAAGGTCCGGAAGCACTGATGCCAGCGTCGAAGAAGGCAGCCGCCGCCCGCCGTCCCCGCAAGCGCGAGCGCAAGAACATCGCCTACGGGGTGGCCCACATCAAGAGCTCGTTCAACAACACCATCGTCACCATCACCGACCACCAGGGGAACGTCCTGTCCTGGGCGTCGGCCGGCAACGTCGGCTTCAAGGGATCGCGCAAGTCGACCCCCTTCGCCGCTCAGCTGGCTGCCGAGCAGGCGGCGCGCCGGGCCATGGAGCACGGCGTGCGCCGGGTGGACGTGCTCGTGCGCGGGCCGGGCTCGGGGCGGGAGACCGCCATCAGGTCGCTGGCCGCCACCGGCATCGAGGTGGCCGGCATCAAGGACGTGACCCCCGTTCCGCACAATGGCACCCGCCCGAAGAAGCGGCGCCGGGTCTGATCGGGGAGAAGAGATGGCGCGTTACACAGGCCCCGTCTGCCGGCTGTGCCGCCGGGAGCGGACCAAGCTGTTCCTGAAGGGCGAGCGGTGCTTCTCGCTCAAGTGCCCGGTGTCCGAAGCGGTCACCGACCGCCACAGCCGGGCCTACCCACCCGGCGAGCACGGACGCGACCGGATGCGCCAGGGCTCGGAGTACCTGGCCCAGCTGCGCGAGAAGCAGAAGGCGCGCCGCATCTACGGCGTGCTCGAGCGTCAGTTCCGCAACGCCTATGCCGAGGCCAGCCGGCAGCCGGGCATCACCGGCGAGAACCTGCTGCGCCTGCTCGAGCTGCGTCTCGACAACGTGGCCTTCCGAGCGGCCTGGGGGGCCAGCCGGGCCCAGGCCCGCCAGCTGGTGCGCCACGGACATGTGCTCGTGAACGGCAGGCGCGTCACCATCCCGAGCTACCGGGTCCGGGTGGGCGACGTGCTGTCGGTGAAGCCGTCGTCACGCGAGATGTACGTCGTGCGCCGCAACCTCGACACCATCGACCGCCAGCTCCCGCTGTGGCTTGAGGCGCAGGAGAACCGCATGCAGGTCCGGGTCACCTCGCTACCGCAGCGCGAGCACATCGACGAGCCGCTGCGCGAGTCGTTGATCGTCGAGCTCTACTCGAAGTAAACGGGCCGTCCCCCAGGCCCCAGTCCACCAGCCGCAGGAGTCCGCAACCATGCTCATCATCCAGCGCCCCACCGTCGAGCCCATCGGCGAGGAAGAGGCCAACCAGCAGCGCTTCGCCGTGAGCCCGCTCGAGCCGGGCTTCGGCCATACCCTCGGCAACTCGCTGCGCCGGACGCTTCTGTCCTCGATCCCGGGCGCGGCGGTGACCCAGGTCCGCTTCGACGACGCCCTGCACGAGTTCACCACGCTGCCGGGGGTGAAAGAGGACGTCACCGACATCATCTTGAACCTGAAGGACATCGTGCTGCGGGTGTACACCGACGAGCCGGTCACCTTGCGCTGTGACAAGCGCGGCCCCGGCGACGTCACCGCCGGCGACCTCCAGCTCACCGCCGATGTGGAGATCCTGAACCCCGAGCTGCGGCTGGCCACCTTGAATGACAAGGGCCGTCTGGCCATGGACGTCACCGTGGAGCGCGGCCGCGGCTATGCCTCGGCCGAGCGCAACAAGCGCTCCAACACCATCGGGGTCATCCCGGTGGACTCCATCTTCTCCCCGGTGCGCCGGGTGGCCTTCTCAATCGAGCCCGTCCGTGTCGAGCAGTCGACCGACTTCGACCGCCTGGTGCTCGACATCGAGACCGACGGGTCGCTGTCGCCCCGCCAGGCGCTGGCCTCGGCCGGCGACACGCTGCGGGCGCTCGTGAGCCTGGTGGCCGAG
>DATHCF010000082.1:0-2643 GCA_035319705.1 Acidimicrobiales bacterium
GTCACCTCCTGAGGTGCAGGCCCTCGTCACCGTCGGGTCCGAGATCGCAGAACACCATCACCGGGGGATCGGCCCAAGCGGTGGAACCTTCGGGAACTCCCCGATTATCGAGCGGGTTCGAGAGCTGGCACCAAGCGGAGCCGTGGCTCGGCTGCCTCGTTGGCCCTCCGCAGCCGGCCCGCCAGAGCGACGAGCATCCGCCGAGCAAGCGTCGGAGACACTTCCACCAGCGTGTCGAACTCGCCGCGGTCGAAGACGAGCAGGTCCATGTTCGTCTCGGCGATGACGGTGGCAGTCCGGGGCCCGGCGTCGAGGAGGGCGATCTCCCCCACGAAGTCGCCAGGTCCGATCGTGCCCACCTCTCTGCCGCCCACCAGGCATGCGGCCGTTCCCGCCAGTACCAGCATGGCCTCGCGCCCGCGTTCACCCGATCGCATCAGCTCGGTGCCCGCGTCGATTCGCATCCGGGTACCGAGTCCTCGGAGACGCCTGAGCTCCCCGGGCCGATAGCGGTCTTCGACGAGATCCCCGTGGCTGTCGGCTCGTCTTCTCTCCAAGATCATCCTGTCCTCCGCTGTACCCGCCGTCTTGATACGGACTGTAGCGGTCGACGGTTACGCCACCGTGAAGACGATGAGAACGCCCGGCGAACTATGTCCCATCGCTGGCCCAAACGACGTGGACGGGTTTACGGCCCGATGTTTACGTCCTAGCTGCGGCGACGGCGGGCCCACTGACCAGCTCCTACGCTGTTGCCGAAACAGACGCGGTAGGAGGTGGCAGGTGACCAAGCTGTCCGAGATCGGAGGACGGAGGTTTCCATTCCTGCGCTGGTCGGCGTGGCGGATGGCGCTCGGAGGCCGACACCTCATGAGACATTGGCAAGTCGGTGACGGCAGAGAAGAGGCCCTGGCGGCGTACGTGACGAGCAATGCCGCCGCCGGCGACGTCGAGGACGCCATCCGGGTGGTGGACGAGTTCTGCTACCAGCACAGCGTCATGATGAACGTGGGGGACGAGAAGGGGCAGATCCTCGACGCCTCCGTGCGACGGGTGCAGCCGGGGCTCCTGCTCGAGCTGGGCGCCTACTGCGGTTACAGCGCCCTCCGCATGGCCCGGATGATGCCACAAGGTGCACGGTTGTACTCCGTGGAATTCGCCGAAGCGAACGCAGCCGTTGCTCGGCGCATCTGGGAACACGCCGGCGTGACCGACCGCATCACGGCGGTGGTCGGTTCCATCGGAGACGGTGGCGCCACGCTCGACATGCTTGAATCCTCGTGCGGCTTCGGACCGGGTGCGCTCGACCTCCTCTTCATAGACCACGACAAAGCCGCCTATCTGCCGGACCTCGAACTCATACTGGAGCGAAGGTGGCTGCACAAGGGATCCGTCGCTGTAGCCGACAATGTGAGGGTGCCGGGTGCTCCCGCATACCGCGCCTACATGCGGGAGCAGGAGGGGAGTACATGGAGGACGGTCGAACACAAGACGCACGTCGAGTATCAGACACTGATCCCCGACTTGGTGTTGGAGTCCGAATATCTCGGCTCCTGACAACACATTCGTTCAGGATCGGGATTGGTCTCGATCGCTTTGGTGCTTGCGCACGTCCATCCTTCGCGGGCGAGATCTCTCAAGACGTCTAGCAGTCCTGGGCACCACGGCGCCGTCTGCCGGCTCCCACGGGGAGCCCTGACCTCGCTCGATGACCCAGGCCGTCTGGTCGGCTGAAGAGGCTGCAGTGGGACATTCGGCCACTGCCTGGCTGGCCTTGTCAGCGCACACGGGGTCAGGGCTTGATAGTTGCAGTTGGACTCTTAGCGAGCCTGGGAGGGGACTTGAACCCCTGACCTGCGCATTACGAGTGCGCTGCTCTTCCGTCTGAGCTACCCAGGCGTGACGTCGAAGGCTATCGAAACCCGCCCTCATCCCGGGACAGCCGACAGGCGCACGAGCAGGGCTTCCAGCATGAGCAGCTCGTTGGGATTGCGGATCATCTGCCGCGCCGCCTCCTCCACTGCCGCCACTGCCGTGGCCAATGCCACCAAGCGCTGCTCGTGGCCGTCGCCCATGCGCTGTCGGTAGGCACCGGCCAGAACCGCCAATCCGGCGCGAAGCTCGTCGGTCCGCCACCGCCGTTCCTCGCGCCGCTGGCGGTCTTCGACCCCCTTGCGTCCCGGCACCCCCCGCTGGCCGTAGGACTCGGCTTCCGCCGACATCGTCTCCAGCTCTTCGGCATGGCGCAGGCGAAGCGGCTCGGTGGCGTCTTCCGCGGAGCCGAGCAGCTCGACGGCCAGCGCGGCGGCCGTGGCTCCCGTGCCGTCGAGGCGAGACGGCACCGACCGCCACAACTGCCGGCGCGCCGCCAAGTGCGGGTCGAGGGCCAGCACCATGGCGCGCTCCGGGCTGCCCCCGGCGGCCTCGGCCACTTCGGCGGCCTGCCCGGCGTCGATACCCGCGTCCTCGAGGGCGCCGGCCAGCGCCTGAGGAGAAAGAACAGACAGCTCGACGCGCGCGCAGCGGCTCGCCACCGTGGCCAGCTCGGCGGGCACGAAGTCGGCAAGGAGCAGGAACACGGTGTCGGCGGCCGGTTCCTCCAAGGTCTTGAGCAGCACCGGCGCCGCCCGCTCGGCGGTGTGC
>DATHCF010000083.1:0-11460 GCA_035319705.1 Acidimicrobiales bacterium
GTATTCGAAGGCGCTGCCCGGCGCCGCCTTCACCGACTGGGCCAGGATCGTGCCCTCGGCGCTCGTGATGTCACCGCGCCGCTGGTCGTAGCGTGCCGCGATCACCGCGGGGTTCCTGGAGGAGTTGGCCAGCTTGTTGGCTTGCAGGACCTGCAGGTTGTTCAGCTGCAAGAACACGGCCACGAAGCACAGCACGATGAACAGCCCGAGCCACCAGATGCGCCGAGGCAGCCGGCTGTCGCTCACCGGCGCACACTCCCGACGGCAGCCCCCGGCGAGATGCCGCCGTGGTGCAGCAGCGGCACGTCAGTGGGCCAGATGGACGACGTCTCTCACCAGCAGCACCGACACCAGGCACATCACCACCAGATAGATCAGGCTGATACCCCATCGCCACCGGTGGTTGGCCGTCCAGAACCGCCGCACGGCCATCACGTCGAAGCACAGCGCCACCACGGCGATGGGTATCCCCACGATCGGCCCCACCCGGGCCGCCGCCCCGAGCGCCGGCGTCACGATGGGGAGCACGACGTAGCCGAGCAGACACCGCAGGCCCGACAGGGCCATCGAGAAGTTGAACAGTCGGTGCGCGGCCGCCTCCGCCTGCCGATCGGCCCGCCGTTCGGGATCGGGCACCACGAGCAGGCGCCGTACCACCGGCTCGGCCCGCGCCAGCCGGGTGGCCGGAGCGCCGGCGGGTCCGAGGGAGAGACGTGCTTGCGCCGAGGTGGCGCCGTCGGACATGGGCACCACCCTATTGACCCGGCACGGCGCCGACGAGTCGGCCGTGCCGGCGGCGTCCAGCCAGAGGGTCGTCAGGACGCTCCACGTGCCTCGTACCTCGAGTTCCTCCTCGTTCGAGCCCCGGCTCTCGAGCAGCGGTGAGGGGGCCAGGACCAGCGCCCCTCCGGCCAGCATGGCGGCCGAGACCACGGCGGCCAAAAAGGCCACCGCCGGGCCGATGGTGCCGTCGCCCGAGCTCCTGCTCGACACGGGTGGCCGCCCGCTCCACCTGGTCGAAGTCGGCCACGTCGGTCCTGAGCCCCAGCCCCCGGCCGAGCCCGGCCGACCCGCCGGTCTCCACCTCCACACGTCTCGCCTCGACCACCGATCGGGCGACCACCCGGCAGGAAGCCGAGTAAAACTGGCCACAGATGGCGACATCGGAGACCGAAGCGCACCTCGGCGGCCGGCGTCGCACCGTCCTCGTGGTCGCCATGTTGGTGGTGATGGCCGGCTACTCATATGTCGCCTCCGGCACCACGCCGTTCACCGCCGGCGCCGACACGGTGACTGCAGTGCCGTTCGCCGTCGCTGCTGCGCTCGGCGTGCGCGCCCTGCTGCGGCGACGGGAGCATCCACAGGCCATCAGTCGCCCCGCCGGCGGGCGGATGCTTCCATGGGTGATCTCGCTGGGCGCGCTGGTGGTGTGGGAGGTCGTGACCTATGTCGCCGGCTTCTCCGGTGGCCGCCACGCCTTTCCCACCATCAGCTCGCTGGCCGACGAGGCCTTCCGCCACCGCGGCGCCAAAGCGGCCGCCTTCGCCGGCTGGCTGGGCCTGGGGTGGGGGGTCGTCCGGCGTTGACGCGGCAGGTCGTGCTGTGGATCTGGGCGCTCGTCGCCGCCGGGCTGGTGTGCTGTGAGGTTGCCGCGCTCGCTACCCGGGGCGCGGTGGCGGGCATCGGCCAGCTGTTGACGGCGATGTCGGCTCGGCGCTCGAGCCTCGTGGTCGGGTTCGTCGTGTGGATGTGGCTGGGCTGGCACTTCTTCGCCCGGTGAGCATCCCGCCCGTTGAACGCTGATCGCCGCTGCCCCGGGCTGCTACTGCGGGGGGCCGCTGGCCAAGGTGACCTGCACGCTCTGGTTCTGGCCCGAGGTGTTCACGAAGACCACCGTCACCGTCGCCCCCGGTTGCTCGGTGCTCATCACGTCGGTCAGGTCGTTGGCCGAGGTCACGCTGTGGCCGCCGAGGGAGGTGATCACGTCGCCCACGGTCAACCCCGCGCTGGCCGCCGGCTCCCCGGCGACGACTTGGACGATCTCGGCCCCGGTGCCGTTGCCGGACCCGCCCCCGAAGGGCGATGAACTGCTGTTGTCGCGCACTCCGACGCCGAGAAAGGCGGTCGGCCCGATGTGCACGGTGCTCGACGCAGTGCCGGCCACGATCTGCCTGGCGATACCGAGCGCGGTGTTGATGGGAATGGAGTACCCCTGGGTGCCGGAGGTCTCGAACTGGAAGCCACTGGAGGCAGCGGTGTCCATGCCCACCACCTTGCCCGAGGTGTTGACCAGTGGGCCGCCGGAGTCACCGGCCACGATGTTGCAATCGGATTCGATGAGGCCCGACAGCTGCTCGGAGCTGCCGTCGACCTCGTCGCTGGCGGTGATGCTCTGGTCGGTGGCGACCACGGTCCCCGGGGCGTAGCTCGGCGTGCCTCCCGTGCCCTCGGCGTTGCCGATGGCCACCACCCCGTCGCCCTCAGAGGCGGAGGAGCTTGCCTCGGTCACCGTGGCGAGCCCCGAGGCGCCGACCAGCTGGATCACGGCCACGTCCTGGGTGCGGTCGTAGCCGACCACATTCGCGTCATAGGTCTTGCCGTTGCCGATGTCGGTGACGCTGATCTTGTTGGCGTCCTCGATGACGTGGTTGTTGGTGAGGACCTCACCCGTCGAGGTGAGCACCATGCCGGTACCGGCTCCTTCGACGCTCTCGGCGCTGATGATCGTGTTGATGTCGACCAGCCCGGGGTCGACCTGGGAGGCGATGGCCGCCGCGTTGGAAGGGGCCCCGGAGGGGATCGAGGTGGGCGACGGGCTGGACTGCGAGATGACCGGCTGCGACTGCGAAAGATCGCGGCCGACCACGCCACCGAGCACGGCGGCAACCAGCACCCCGACGGCGATCATGACGGCGACCACGGCCCTGCCGGTGGGCCGCGGCGGCTGGGCCGGACCTCCACCCCACTGGTACTGCGGCGGCTGCCCGGGGGCACCCCAGTGCCATCCACCGCCGTAGGGCGGCTGTCCGCCACCGCCGTAGGGCGGCTGTCCACCCTGGTAGGGGTGGGTCGGTGCCGTTGTACCGGCCGGGGCCCAGGTGGGAGGGGGGTAGGACGGCGCCGGCGCGTGTGGCGGTGCCGGCGGGGCGTCCTCCGGAGGGCTCCACCCCGGTGGGGTTCCTGTGGTTTCGGTCATCGCCCTCGATCTTTGCGCACCGAACTTCAACCTTTCTGAGGTTTTCCTTTATGCCCGCTGTGGAGATCGGCAGGCGCCCGCCTCGTCGAGGAGCCCGGCCGGAACGGCGTCGAGGGCCGACACGATGGTGTCCGCCAGGGCCCGGGCCGATGCCGCGTCGAGCTCCAGCGCCACCCGGGCGGCCGGCCCCAGCGCGGGGTTGCGCAGGTCGACGTTGAGCGTGTGGAGCGCCCGTGCGTGCACCGGGTGGTCCACGTAGACACTGGCGTCGGTGAGATCGAACCAGCCGTCGGGCCCTTTGCCACTGCCGCGCACGGTCAAAAGCGCAGTCCGGTAGGTGCACATGGAAGGTGCCTTTCTGCTTCTGCTTTGCGTGCCCTGCGGCTCAGGATGCCAGGTGGCGGCCGAAGAAGTCCCAGATCCGGCTCCAGCCGTCGGCGGCTGCTTCCGGCCGGTAGCTCGGTCGATCGACGTTGAAGAACGCGTGTCCGGCGCCAGGATAGCTGTGAAACTCGAATTCCTTCCCGTGTTCGCCGAGCCGCTTCTCGAGCTCCTCCACCTCTTCGGGCGACGGGAACTGGTCCTCGGCACCGAACAGGCCGAGCAGCGGGCATGTGAGGTCCCTCAGCCGATCGCGCAGTGAGGTGACCGACACCGGCGCGCCTCCGGGTGGCGAGGCGAGCACGAAGGCGCCGTAGCAGTCGACCGCGGCGTCGAGCGGGATCGAGCAGGCGGCCAACACCGACTGGCGTCCTCCCGAGCAGTACCCGATGGTGGCCACCTTGCCGTTGCACTCGACCAGCGCCTTCAGTACGTCGATGGCCCCTTCCACGTCACCGACGAGCCGCTCGTCGGGTACTCCCCCCGCCGCCCGGGCCGCAGCAGCCGCGTCGTCGGGGCTCGCCCCTGGAGCCTCGCGGCTGTAGAGGTTGGGACAGACGGCCGGATATCCATTGGCGGCGAAGCGGCGGGTGATCTCCTTGGTCGACTCGTCGTAACCGGGCATGTGGTGGATGACCACCACCCCTCCGGCCGGGCGGGCCCGCTCGCCCGTGGGCCGGGCCAGATAGGCCTCGATGTCGTCACCCCCGTGCCCGGAGATCCCGACGGTCTCGGCGCGCATGTCACAGGTCATCGTTTCCTCCTCGGACCTCGGCCCGGCACACCGACCATGCTCCAGGTGCCGGCGCTGCTGCAACGCCGTGGTGGCCGAGCGGTGGCGGGCGGGCAACGGGCGGATGAAACCACCCGGTGGCCGACTCTCGTTACCATAGGCACGGCCCCTGGAGCCTCCCTCGACCCGGCACGGTCGCCTGCGACCTCGATTCCCGCCCCGAGCGCCCCGGGCCGGCCGCGCCGTGCGGGCACCAGCGACAAGAGGTCCAGCCATACCCGCTACCAAGATCGCCAACGAAGACCGTCTTCGAGCGCTGGGCCGCGAGATGCACGCCTCGGCCAGACCGGGTCGGCACCGCGGCCCGGCACCGGCGCACGGCCGCCACGCACGCCGTCGGCGTGCTCACCGGCTGCGTCGAACGCTGCTCAGCGCCCTGGCCATCGTCGTCGTCCTCGTCCTGGTGGTCGCCGGCTACGGCTACTACGTGACCCACGACCTGCACCGGGTGGAGGTGAAGGGGCTGTCGGGCTCCCTGACGAGCGGCGAGGAGGCGGGCACCGAGAACATCCTCATGGCCGGGTCCACCTCACGCTGCGCGCTCACGGTGCAGAATCCGGCGTACGGTCTGTGCTCGGAGGGCGTGAACGGGGTCAACAGCGACGTGATGATGATCCTCCACGTCAACCCCGCCGCCCACAAGCTGGCGCTGCTGTCGATCCCGCGCGACCTGTTCGTCCCCAACGCCCGCGCCGAGGGCGCCAACAAGATCGACGCCGGGCTGTACGAGGGCCTCGGACAGGTGGTGGATTCGATCGAGGAGGACTTCGGCATCCCCATCCAGCACGCCGTGTCGCTCGACTTCGACCAGTTCGCCAACATCGTGGACGCCCTGGGCGGCATCAACATGTCGTTCCCCGACTCCGTCTTCGACGCCGAATCGGGATTGAACGTGAAGGCGGCCACCTGCGTGCATCTCGACGGCACCCAGGCGCTCCAGGTCGTCCGGGCCCGTCACCTCCAGTACGCCACACCCGAGACGGGGCCCTATGCCGCCTACTGGCCGCAGGAGGACCAGAGCGACCTGGCCCGCATCCAGCGGGACCACGAGTTCCTGCGGGTGCTGGCCACCAAGGTGGCGGCGCAAGGGCTCGGCAACCCCTTCACCGACCTGAACCTCGTCAACTCGGTGAAGGCGGACCTGACCTTCGACCAGTCCTGGTCGGTGGGCAACATGGCCAGTTTGCTGTCCGACTTCCACTCGGTGAACATCAATGCCGTTCCCCAGCTGACCCTGCCGGTGTCCGTCGTGACCGACCCGCAAGGAGCCGGTGGCGGGCTGGTGTACGAGGACGCCGACTACGGCGACGTGGAGTTCCCGGCTACCGCCCCCGACCGCGCCGCCGTCGACCAGGTGCTCGGCATCGCCGCCGACACCGACTCGCTGACCGGCCAGCGTCTGCCGGCGGCGTCCTCGGTGACCGTGTCGGTGGAGAACGGGTCGGGCACCTACGACCAGGCGGCCACCACGTCGGCCGCCCTGTCGGCCTTGGGTTTCCAGACGGTCGGGACGGGCGACGCCTCGGTGGCCGGCGAAGTGGAGGAGACCGTCGTGTACTACGGCTCGCGCGCCGGCGCCGCCGAGGCGGCGGCCGAAGAGGTGGTGAACTCCATGAGCGGAGCCGTGATCATGGCCTACGACCCGAGCATGGTCGCTTCCGGCGCCCAGGTGACCGTCGTCACCGGCACCGATTTCGCCGTCAACGCACCGCCGGCGTCTTCGGTCGGGGCTCCGGGCTCATCGGGCTCGGCCGGCGGCACGGGCACGTCGACGGGCACGGCGCCGAGCACCGACTCCTCGGCCATCGCCGCCCCGACACCCGACGACGAAGCACTGGCGTCCTGGGACCCGAGGGCGTGCCCGGCCGGCGCCACGCCCACGGCGCCGCAGCCGAACCCGGTCCACTAAGTACGGGGGGCGTCGGCCTCGCGGCGGTCGGCGCCCGCGGCGACGCCCACCGGCACGGCCGGCTCCAGCCCGGCCGAGGCCAGCAGCTCCTCCAGGGCAGCAGGGATGTAGGTGCCGAACCGGCCGACCTCGGGGACGGTCTCGCGACACGCCATGATCCCCCAGTTGAGCACCCCCCGGTAGCTCATCACCGTGATGTTGAGCCCGGCGCCGTCCATCACCGGGCCGAGGGGAAAGCCGGCCACCATCTCGGCCCCGCCCAGGTAGAGGGGGAAGTCCGGGCCGGGGACGTTGGAGATGACGAGGCTGTGGATGGGCCGGTGCCGCTCCGCCAGCCGGAAGCGCGTGTAGGCGCGCGCCGCGGCCGAGAACACGTTGGGCGCGGCATGCTCGGCCCAGTCGAGCAGCACCTCGGCACCGAGCGCCTGGTGCTCCTCCTTGGCGCCCTCGGTGCCTTCGCGGATGGTGAGGAGCCGTTTCACCGGGTCGTCGATGCGGCACGGAAGCGACACGAACATGGCCGAGACCTTGTTGGCGCTCTTGTGCGAGGAGGTGTGCACCGACACCGGCACGGTGGCCACGAGCGGATCGTCGGGCAGCTCGTCGCCCTCGTCGAGGTACTGCCGCAGGGCGCCGGCGCAGAGGGCCAGCACCACGTCGTTCACGGTGGTGTGCAAGGCGTTCTTTATCCGCTTCACGTCGTCGAGCGAGATGGTGGAGAACGACATCGACCGGTGGGCGGTGATGGCCGAGTTGAGCGACGTGCGCGGGGTGGTGAGCGGCAGAGCGGCATGACCGCTGCCGCTCGACTGCCGCACCCGCCGCACGTCCAGAAAGGCCTTGCCCGTCTTCCAGGCCAGGCGCCCGATGCGCAGCGGCCGGGTGGCGCGTCCGCGCATGGCCTGCGCCAGCAGCACCAGATCCGAAGGTAGCGAGGGAGAGGGCCTCGGCAGCTCGTCGGGTGCGGGCCGCGACGATGGCTGCGCCTCCAGGTCGAACAGCTCACCCAGCAGCTCGGCGCCCGACACGCCGTCGATGGTGCAGTGGTGGATCTTGGTGACCACGGCGATGCGACCACCGGACACGCCTTCGACCACGTACATCTCCCACAGCGGCTTGGACCGGTCCAGCTGCCGGCTGCACACGTCACCCACGAGGGCGGCCAGCTCCTCCATTCCCCCCGGCGACGGCAGGGCGGCGCGCCGCATGTGGTAGTCGATGTCGAAGTCCGGGTCCTCGACCCAGTATGGATGGTCGAGGCGTAACGGCACCTCGACCAGCCGCCGGCGGAAGATGGGCGCGCCGAGCAGCCGTTCGGCGACCAGGTCGCGCACGCCGGCGAAGCTGTAGCCCCCCGGCACGGTGCTCGGATCGAACACTGCCGCCATCGACACGTGCATGTGGAGGCTCGGGGTCTCGAGGTACAGGAACGAAGCGTCCAGACCGCTCAGCCGCTCCATGGGGCCTGCCTTCCCGGGCCCGGCCGCCGTGCGGGCCCTGATGTGCGCATCATCGCACCCTCGGGAAGGATGGTGCCATGGGGTGGGCCTGGGCATATCTGGCGGTCAGCGCCGTGGGGGCGTTGTTCGTGCTCAACGCCTTCCGCCCCACCCGAAACGGGATCTTTGTGGTGCAGAGCTTCTTCGCCGGCTGGTACACGGCTGAGATGCCCCTGTGGCACATCGTGTGGCAGGCGGCGGCAACGGTGGTTTTCGGCTTCGAGGGCGCCTTCCGGTCCTGGCCCGGATGGCTCGGGCTCGGCATCGCCGTGGCCTCGTGGGTGGGCCTGCTCGTCCACGCGGCCATCGCCGCGCGCAGCGTGCACGTGCTCAGCCAGGCCGAGGCCGAGGTCCCGATCGCCCCGGCCGAGGGAGTGGACCTGCCCAAAGACGGGCGTGACACCATGTGGCGCTTCCCCCGCCTCGTCTGGCCACTACCCCGGCCCACCTCGGTGGCCCGGACCATTCGCAACGTCGACTACTGGGGGGACGGGCGCCGCAGCCACATGCTGGACGTCGTGGTCGGCCGGGTCCGTCCGCCCGAGCGGGCGCCGGTGTTCGTCTACATCCACGGGGGGGCCTGGATCCTGGGGGACAAGCGGGAGCAGGGGTGGCCGCTCCTGTTCGAGCTGGCCCGCCGGGGCTGGGTGGGGGTGACCATCAACTACCGGCTGAGTCCCCGTGCCACCTGGCCGGATCACATCGTCGACTGCAAGAAAGCGATCGCCTGGGTCCGCGAGCACATCGCCGAGTACGGCGGAGATCCCGGCTTCGTCGCCGTGTCCGGCGGATCGGCCGGCGGTCACCTGGCGGCGCTGCTGGCCCTCAGCACCGGCGATCCCGCCTTCCAGCCCGGCTTCGAGGAGGCCGACTGCCACGTGGACGCTTGTGTGCCGATCTATGGGCAGTACGACATGACCTGTCACGGCGGCGGCACATCGGTGCGCGACCGCGGCGAGCTGCGCATGTTCGAGCGCCGCATCTTCAAGACCAGCTACGCCGAGCACCCCGAGGTGTTCGAAGCCGCCTCTCCCATCTGCCGCCTGCGTCCCGACGCCCCGCCGTTCTTCATCCTCCACGGGCGCAACGACACGCTCATCCCGGTGGCCGACGCCCGCGACTTCGCCCACCAGCTGCGCGAGACCTCGCGTCAGCCGGTGCTCTATGCCGAGCTGCCCTACACCCAGCACGCCTTCGACGTGATCCCCTCGGTGCGCAGCGCCCACGCCGTGGCGGCCGTGGTGCGCTTCCTCGAAGGTGTGCGTTACCACCTGGTCCCATCCGAGGCCATCTCCGCGTCGACCGTGTCGTCCGAGGCCGACGAGGGCCCGCCGGCCTGATCCCGGCGCCGGGTCTCCGGCCGGTCAGCCGGCATCGGCCGGCTCGACCAGCACCACCTCGACCTGCGGCTCGCCGATCTCCATCACCAGCTCCTCCACCCCGCCGGCCTGGCGCAGATCGGCGGCGGCCAGGGCGAGGGCTTCGAGGCGTTCGGAGGTGTCGGTCACGGTGAGGCGGGCCACCGGCACCCGCATCGACTGCTTGGCCTCGGACTTGGCGCGGCGCACCGAGCCGAGGACCTCGGCAGTGACGTCCAGCACGGCGGTGTCGGTCCGGCGGGCCGCCGCCGGCAGCTCGGTGGTGGCCGGCCAGGGGGCGCGGTGCACCGAGCCGTGGTGCCACCACGACCACACCTCCTCGGTGACGAAGGGGAGCACGGGGGCGAGCAGCCGCAGCAGCACCGACAGGGCCACGGCCAGCGCGGCGCGCGCCGAGGCGGGGCCGGGACCGGCCGGGTCCTCGTAGGCGCGGGCTTTCACCAGCTCGACGTAGTCGTCGCAGAAGGACCAGAAGAACGCCTCGGTGCGCTCGAGGGCGCGGGCGTAGTCGTAGTCCTCGAAGGCGGCGGTGGACTGCTCGATCACGATGGCCAGCGCGCTCAACATGGCCAGGTCGAGCGGCTCGACCACTGCCTCGGGACCCGGTATCGGCGATCCGGCCAGGCGACCGAGGGCGAAGCGCGAGGCGTTCAGCACCTTGATGGCCAGACGCCGACCCACCTTCATCTGGGCTTCGTCGGCGGCGGTGTCGACGCCGGGACGCCCCGAGGCCGACCAGTAGCGCACGGCGTCGGTACCGTGCTGCTCGAGCAGGCCCATGGGGGTGACCACGTTGCCCTTCGACTTCGACATCTTCTTGCGGTCGGGATCGAGCACCCATCCCGAGATGAGCACGTCGGTCCACGGCAGGCTTTCGTGCTCGAGCTCGGCCCGCACCACGGTGGAGAACAGCCAGGTGCGGATGATCTCGTGGCTCTGGGGCCGCAGGTCCATGGGGAACACCCGCGAGAACAGATCCGGGTCGTCGGCCCAGCGCCCGGCGATCTGCGGGGTGAGCGACGAGGTGGCCCAGGTGTCCATGACGTCGGGGTCGCCGGCGAAGCCGCCGGGCCGGCCCCGCTGGTCCTCGTGGTAGCCGTCGGGGATGTCGTCGGACGGGTCGACGGGCAGGCGCTCCTCGGTGGCCAGCAGGGGGTGCGCGTAGTCGACCGAGCCGTCGTCGCCCACCGGGTACCACACCGGGAAGGGCACGCCGAAGAACCGCTGACGGCTGATGTTCCAGTCGCCGCTCAGCCCCTCGATCCAGGCCTGGTAGCGGTGCACCATGTGCGGCGGGTGCCATCGCAGCTCCCGGCCGCGCTCGGCGAGGCGCGGCCGCAGCGGCATGGTGCGCACGTACCACTGACGGGACGAGACGATCTCGAGCGGCCGCTCGCCGCGCTCGTAGAACTTGACCGCGTGGGTGATCGGTCGCGGTTCGCCGGTGAGGGCCCCCGCCTCGGCCAGCAGCTCCACGATGCGCCGCCGGGCCTGTGCCACCGAGCGGCCCTGCAGCTCGGCGTAGGCGGCTCGGGCGCCCGGCGGGTCGGCGGATTCCCAACCCTCTTCACCGAACGGCGCCTCGTGCAGTCGCCCGTCGCGGCCCACCACCGTGCGCGTGGGCAGCGACAGCTCGCGCCACCAGGTCACGTCGGTGGAGTCGCCGAAGGTGCAGACCATGGCGATGCCGGTTCCCTTGTCCGGTTCGGCCAGCGGGTGTGCCAGCACCGGCACGGGCACACCGAACAGCGGTGTGCGCACTTCGGTACCGAACAGCGGCCGGTAGCGGGCATCCTCGGGATGGGCCACCATGGCCACGCAGGCCGGAAGCAGCTCTGGGCGGGTGGTCTCGATCTCCACGGCGCCGTCGTCGCCGACACGCGCGAAGCGCAGGCGGTGGTAGGCGCCGGCCACTTCGCGGTCCTCCATCTCGGCCTGTGACACCGCCGTCTGGAAGTCGACGTCCCACTGCGTGGGCGCCTCGGACAGGTAGGCATGTCCGCCGGCCAGCAGATGGAGAAAGCCACGCTGTGATGCCCGGCGGACTTCGGCCGAGATGGTGGTGTAGAGCAGGCCCCAGTCGACCGACAGACCGAGATGGCGCCAGGTGTGTTCGAAGGTCTTCTCGTCCTCCGCAGTGAGCCGGTGGCACAGGGCCACGAAGTCGGGACGCGACACGGGCACCGGCTCCCTGCCCGGCTCGGCAGGCGGGGCGAAGTCCGGGTCGTGGCGCAGGCTCGGGTCGCAGCGGACGCCGAAGTAGTTCTGCACCCGCCGCTCGGTGGCGAGACCGTTGTCGTCCC
>DATHCF010000084.1:0-12725 GCA_035319705.1 Acidimicrobiales bacterium
CCGCTGTCGGCGGCGGTCAGGTGACCCGGTCGAGGATCCCGCCGATCCCGCCCCGGTCGTCCCGGGACTCACCGGCGTCGCCCATCAGCTTCTCCAGGGCAGCCGCGAGACCGTGGAGGTTGACCGACTGCAGGATAACCGTCCCGTCACCCTCGAGCGTGGCCAGGTTGATGCCCTCGTGGCCCAACACGGCCGTCATCAACGTCTGGGCGTTGAGGCCGCCGATGTACTCGACGCTGTAACGGACGGTGTCCTGGAATCCGACGATGGCGCCCGTGTGGACCTGGATCTTGCCGCCGTACTTGGCCGGGTTGAGCTCGATGAAATTGCCCGACGCGGCCACGAGCAGCGTGCCGGCGCCGGTGAAGTGCTCGAGGACGAAGCCGGTTCCGCCGCGACGTCCCGTTCGGAATCCGGCGAAGGCGATGTCGAAGTCGACCGTGCTCTCGGCGGCCACGAGCGCGTCCTTCTCCGTGTACCAGCCGGTGGTGCCGTCGAGCTCGATGCCCCGCATCTCGCCGGGAAGCGCCCCGGCGAAGGCGACGAGTCCGCTGCCGCCCACCGGCGTGAAGTACTGGAAGGCGAGGCTCTGGCCGGCGATGACACGTTTCCCGGCCTCGACGACCTTCCCGAGCAGCCCGCCTCCACTCCCACCGCCGGCGCCGCCGTCGGCCGGGGCCGGCTTGGACAGCCGCGTCTCCAGTGAGACGTTGGTGGTTTTCCACAGGAACTTGCCCGCCTCGGCGTAGATGCTCTGTCCCGCCTCGAGCTGGCACACCACCATCTGCATGGCGTTGCCGACAAGTTTGTGCTGGATGGCCACGCGCACCACCCCCTCCGTTCGCCGCCGAGCGTAACGGCGTTCTCGACACCGGGAAAGAGGCCGGAGGACATCCGGAGAACATCCGCAGGACATGCGGTCAGGCCGGAGGGCGGGCCGATCCCGGGCGGCGCGGCACGGCGCATTGGCCGTAGCCTGTCGAACCGGCGGAAGGCGGTGGGCGATGCGACCTGGCGGGGGGCAATCCGCCGCCATCGCCAGGGACGACGACCTCATCGGCGACGCCTGCAGCTGAGGCGGCGCGCCGGTCCGCCGGTGCGGATCCTGAGCCCGGAGCACGGTTCCTCTATGCCATGGCCGCTCCGGTCCACGACGCATAGAGCGCCGAATAGCGCCCGCCCTGATCGACGAGCACGTCGTGTGGCCCCAGCTCCACGACCAGGCCGGCATCGACGACGGCCACCTGGTCGGCCCGTTCCGCGGTGGAGAGCCGGTGGGCGATCACGATGACGGTGCGGCCGGCCATCAGGGCGGCGACCGCCTGCTCCACCTCCTGCTCGGTGCCCGGGTCCAGGTTGGAGGTGGCCTCGTCCAGGACGATCACGTCCGGGTCGGCCAGCGCCACCCGGGCCAGCGAGACGAGCTGGCGCTCCCCGGCTGAGAGCCGGGAGCCGCGCTCGTGGACCTCGGTGGCAAGACCATCAGGGAGGGCATCGAATCGATCGAGCGAGCCGATCGAGGCGAGGGCGTCGCGCACGTCGTGGTCGCTGGCGCCGTCGCGGCCGATCCGCACGTTGTCCAGGATCGAACCGCTGAAGAGGAAGCCCTCCTGGGGCACGACCGCCATCCGGGAGCGCAGGGACGAGAAGGTGACGTCCCGCAGGTCGATGCCACCGTAGGTGACGCAGCCGTCCGTGGGGTCGTAGAAGCGGGCGATCAGCTTGGCCAATGTGGATTTTCCGGCACCGGTCGGTCCGACCAGGGCCAGACGCTGGCCGAAGGGGATGACGAGGTCGACGTGCCGGAGCACCGTCTCGATCTCACCGGGTCGGTACGAGAACGACACGTCGTCGAGGCGGATGTCGGCATGGACCGGCAGGTCCACCGCCCCCGGGCGCTCGGCCACGCTGGGAGGCGTGTCGAGCAGGCCGTACAGCTTGAAGAGTGCAGCGCCGGACTGCTGGACGAGATTGAAGAGCTGGCTGATCTGCTGGATCGGGTCGATGAGGTACGACAACAGCAGAACGAACGTGGCGACCGTGCCCACCGCCACCCAGTGATCGTGGACCATGAGGCCGCCGACCCCGATCACCGCCGCGGTGGCGGCGGCGCCGGCGAATTCGATGACGGGGAAGTAGAAGGCGGAAATGCGGATGGCTCGCATGTTGGCGTCGTACTGCGCCCGGTTGTGACCCCGGAACGCACCCACGGCCTCGTCCTCGCGACCGAAGGCCTGGATCACCTGGACGCCGCTGATCGACTCCTGGAGCGACGAAAGGGTCTGGCTGATCCGCTCACGAACCGTCAGGTACGCCTTGTTGGACTCCCGGCGGAAGCGGATGCTGGAGCGGACAATCCAGGGCAGCGTGACGATGCAGAGAAGGAAGAGCAGGGGAGACTCCACCAGCATGATGGCCACCACGGTGGTGAAGATGAGTCCGCTGCTCACGAAGATGAGCAGACCCTGCTGGACCAGCATCTCCAGCGCGTCGATGTCCTGGGTCATCCGCGACACGAGCCGGCCGGTCTGTTCCCGGTCGAAGAACGACATGGACAACGACAGGAGGTGACCGAACACCCTGACCCGCAGGTCCCGGAGGAACGACTCGCCGACTCTGTTCACCGACATGATCTGCGCCCGCTCGAACACCCCCATCAGGAGAGCCAGGACGACGTAGGCGACACCCCCGACGACGACGACGTGGAGGTCGTGGTGTCTGGGCGGTAAGGCGTCGTCGATGACGATGCCCACGATGACCGGGCCGCTCAGCAGGCACAGCGTGTAGGCGACCATCTCGAGAACCGACGTCACCGCAGCTCGCCGGTAGGGACGCAGCATGCCCGCCGTACGGCGCAATACGTGACGGGCTTCACCGCGGTTCAGCTGGTCTTCCACTGCCGCCGTGGTCATCACGCCCCAGGTCACGGCGAATCCCCTCCGCGATCGGACGCGGCGGTATGCACCCGTTCTGCGTCGAGCGCGGCTCCTTGGGCCAGCACCTGGCGGTAGCGCTCGCTCGTCGTGACGAGCTCGTCGTGGGTGCCGCTGGCCACGATTCGTCCCTTGTCGAGAAGCACGACCCGCTGTGCCAGCGCGATGGTTGCCGGCCGGTGGGTGATCACGATGGTTGTGCGTCCGGCCATGACCTGGCTCAGGGCGGCACGGATCTCGTGCTCCTTTGTGGCATCGACCGAGGACGTGGCATCGTCGAGCACGAGCACGCGCGGATCGGCCAGGATGGCCCGGGCCAGTGCGAGGCGCTGGCGCTGGCCACCGGACAGCGAGAACCCCCTCTCGCCGAGCAGGGTGTCGTATCCGTCGGGCAGGTCGACGATGAACTCGTGGGCGCCGGCCAACTGAGCTGCCTGGACGACCTGTTCCAGAGAGGCTTCCGGGTCGGCGAAGGCGATGTTCCCACGCACGGAGTCGGTGAAGAGGAAGGTGTCCTCGAAGACGGTGGCGACGCAGCGGCGCAGGTCGTGCAGCCGGATCCGCCGTATGTCGGTCCCGTCGAGCTCGATCTGTCCGGCGTCGGGATCGTAGAAGCGTGGGAGAAGGCGGGCGATCGTGCTCTTGCCCGACCCGGTGGCGCCGACGAGGGCCACCGACTCCGCCGGAGCGACGTGGAAATCGAAGCCGGAGAGCACCGGAGGACTTCCGGCGCCGTAGGAGAACGAGACCGAGCTGAATCGGACGTCCCCGCTGCCGGGCGGCAGTGGGACGCTGTGCGGATCGTCCTTGATGACCGGCGCCGCGTCCAGGATCAGCTTCACGCGCTGCGTCGATGCGACCGCCCGTTGGCTCTGGGCCACGACCATCCCGATCGTGCGCAGGGGGTTGACCAGCATGACCACGTAGAGGTTGAACTCGGTCAGTTGTCCGACGCTCAGATGATGGTGGAGCACCTGTACTCCGCCGTACCACAGGATGACGGCGAGACTGAGAACGGGAAGCACGTCGAGCAACGGCAGGAAGAATGCCCGGATGCGAGCAAGGTCGATGATCCGGTCGTAGATCCGACCCGCCTGGCGCGACAGCTGCCGGAGCTGAATCGCCTCGGCACCCAGGCCCTTGACGGCCCGGATGCCGGTGACCGTCTCCTCCACGACCGTCGAGAGCCCGGACAGCTCCTCCTGAAGCTCCATTGACACCGGATGGATGCGGTTCGAGAACCGTTTGGCACTCAGGTTGATGACCGGCACCGACGCCATGGCGATCAACGCCAGTGGGACGTTCACGATGAGCAGGATCACCATCACCGACACGATGGTGAGGAGGTTGGCCATCGTCAGCGGCACCATGACGACCAGCTGGTTGACCTGCTGGAGGTCGGTTGCACCGCGGGCCATGAGCTGGCCTGTCTGGGCGTGGTCGTGAAAGCTGAAGTCGAGTCGCTGGAGGTTGGCGAACATCCCCTCACGCCACTCTGTTTCCACCGAGTAAGCTACCTTGAACGCCGCGTACCGCCGGAACCCGCCGCAGGCAGCGGAGAAGGCGCCGAGGGCGAGGATGAGGAGCGCTAGCAGGGTGAGTAGGCCTGAATCGCTCCCGATGATGCCGCGATCGATGGCGGCGCCGGCCAGGCTCGGGATGGTGACACGGGCCGCCGTCCAGGCCAGCCCGGCGCCGACGCCTGAGTACACCCAGGACCGGTTGCGGAAGACTTCGGCGAGAAGGAACCGCCACGCTTCTCGCCGTCCCGCCGGGGTGTTCCCGCCCCTGAGGGGAACCTGCTGCCCTACTCGTTCTTCTACTTGCGTGCTGTCACCCCCCGGTTTCCGCTTACGGCGCGCTCGTCCCCGCCCGCCGACGCCGTGCGCGAAGGCTACCGGCCTGGATTCAGCCGGTCGGCCCGTTGGACTCGGGCACAAAGGCGCGGCACGGCTCGCCCCGTAGCGAGCCGCAGGCGGGCAGCTTCGACGTGGCGTGGACGCCTCCCACCACGTTCACCACCAAAGCGGAATCCACGACCCCGCCGATGCCCACCACGGCCGTCTGCCCGCTGTCCACCGTGTCGAATTCCCATGACGGCCGGTCACCGCCGGGCGCCGAGATCACGACGCGCAGCTCGGTGCCGGGGCGGAAGGTGTGGGCGACGGGATCGACCGGAATCCTGACCAGGCTGTAGGCGGTGGCCGACAGCGGCAGGGCGCCGGAACCCAGATAGACCGGATCGGTGAACAACGACGTCGAGTCCGAGGTGTCGGTCTGGTTGGAGCTGCGCAGGAAACCGGAGGTGAGGTACTCCTCTTGTCCGGTCTTCGGCCGGACCTCGGTCACCGTCACCTGGTAATCCTCCACCGGCGTCTCGGGAGTAGGCGACTCCACCCAAAGGTCCACGGTCGCCGGCCCGATGATGGTGGTGGCCCTGATGAACGGTGCCGTCTCGAATCCGGCGCCGTCGGCGGCGGGCACCGTCGTCCAGTCCCAATCGGGCGAAGCCGCCCATGGGTTTCCGCCCGCCGGCATGTCGGTGGCGGGCCGGGCGCTCGGATCGAGGGAGAACGAGGCACTCGACGCTGTCTTCGGTTCCTCGGTCGATAGCGAGGCGTCAGGACCGAAGTAGTAGGTGGTCACCTTTCCCTCGGGAGGCCAGCTAGTGAACCCGGCCGAGTACGTGGACCCTGGATCGCCGGCTCCGGCCGAGCTGGCACCGTTGTCGAAGAAGACCTCGACCCGGGGTGTGTCCTTGGCGAAATCGGCTTTGGCTGTGGCCGGTGTCTTGTCCTTGGTGAACCGGTAGGCGGGCAGGGGCGCCTGGGACGAGGTGCCGGAGGCTTCGCTGGCGAATTCGTCGAGCACGATGTCGGCAATGACGCCGGGATCCGACGGGACCTTGCCGGCGACGTAGACGTCCAGGAATTCGAGCCACCTGCTCATGACCTGGGGGTCACCGGAGTCGATATGGCCGCCGTTCACCATGTTGGCGTACACCGGTGTCGTGGTGGGAAACGCATGCAACATGGCCGGCCACTGGGGGCCGGTCTCGTCGTCCTCGAGCGCGCCGGAGATGAATACCGGCACGGTGATGTGCTCGGCCCAGTCCCTCATGGACCTGACGTCGTAGAGCGATGCGATACGGCCCTGACCCGCCGGTGATTCGTCGGTCAGGGGGGCGACCTGAGCGGGGCCGACCAGCGCGTCCAGGTCTTCCGACTCGTCGTGCAGGGCCTGGTTGGCCAGGCAGGTCGACGACGTCCCCCCGCTGGCGGTCAGCTCGGCGTCGATCTCGTAGTAGGTCCACGGCTGGCCGACATCGGCGACCGGTGTGGACGAGAGCGGCTGCAGCTCGCCGTCGGACCACTGTGCCGCGGCCATGGCGTCGTCGATGCGCTGGTCGATCCAGCTGGCGGCGAACCCACTGTTGAACATCCCTCCCGGGTAGCCGGTCGAGAACAGGTCGTCGGTGGGGCTCAACGGGGCGATGGCGGCCAGGTCGGGCGGATCGGTGCCGGCGGCCGGCAGCTGCGAAAGTCCGGAGAAGCTGATGCCCACCATGCCCACTTCGTGGTCGGCCACCCAACTCTGGTGGGCCACGATCTCGACGGCGTCATAGGCGTCGAAGTCGGAGGGGTAGCCGAAGAGGTCGAAGGCTCCCCCTGAACATCCGGTGCCGCGCATCTGCAGGCTCACGACGGCGAAGCCCGCCACCCGGGCCACCACTGCGCCGACGTCGGTGGCGGAGTCCGGGAGCAGGTTGGAATCACCTTCTTCCCCGCAGTACGGCTGGCCGAGTATCGGGCAGAACGTGTACGGGATCGGGTCGGTGGGCGCAGCGGTGGCGTATCCGGAGTACTCGATGACCGTCGGGCATGGCGACGACGCACTGCAGGTGACGGTCTGCCCGGCTGAGTCGATCGGGAAGCGCACCGTGGCCGCCAACTGGATCCCGTCACGCATGGTGATGTAGTTGAGACCCTGGCTCATGGGCTGGCCGGTGTAAAGCGTCGAATCGGCGGGCGGGTTGTCGCCGAGTGCCAGAACAGTAAAGGCGCTGGTCTCCTCGTCCGACGTGGTGTCGTCCCACTGATATCCGCTGCCGGGGGCGAGGCTCCGGATTATGAGCGATCCGAGCGGGTCGGCTGTGCCGGGGTTGCCGGCCACGTCCACCGGCGAGCCGTTCTGCAGCAGGGTGATGGCGTCGCCGGGTGTGGCCCCGGTCATCCAGGCTTCGTCCACCGAACCGTTGCCCGTCAAGGAGGCCTGGGCCAGCGCGGCAGAGGGCGACCCTCTGTCGACCGGGGCGAGCACCATGACGAAGCAGAGCAGTCCCACCAGCAGTGGCGTACGACGTCGCCAGGATCCCCACCCAGGCCGGTTGCGCATTCCTCGTCCCCCGCAAGGTGCCCACCGGCACCCCACCGACGGTCATGATGCCATCGCAGGCCCGGGCGAGACAGGGGACTGTGCGGGATCACCACCACATTTGGGGAGCCTCGATCCGGGGCCGTCGCGCTAGAGCGGATCGGACGACACCTCGTCCCTTCGTCGTGCACGTACTGCGTCCAGCCCACAGCGGGGCACGCCATTCGACGACCCGGGGTACTGGACCGTCCCGGGAACCCTCGGCCCGGGCTGGTACG
The DNA here is from genome assembly GCA_035319705.1 of Acidimicrobiales bacterium. Lineage (GTDB taxonomy): Bacteria > Actinomycetota > Acidimicrobiia > Acidimicrobiales > UBA8190 > UBA8190. Next base: position 7,586 of record DATHCF010000084.1, read on the forward strand.
CGCTCGGCGGCTTGGCTCTGCCGCCGGGACTGTCGAACTGGGACGTGAGCGCGCTTCCCGAGCAGGAGCTCGTCCTCATCCGGCGCTTTCTGGCCAACCGCAACGGCTACCGGCCCGAGGCACGCTGGCGTCTGGCCATGGAACTGGCCGGCCGGGTGTGGCCCCTGATCAGCGGCCCACAGGCACCCCGCCTCCCGAGGAGCTGCTCGAGTGCGTGATGCTGGTCAAGTCGACTCGGGGCTGAGCTCAGGAGGGGACGGGAACCGGCATCCGGAGATGACCTCCATGGCATGCAGGTCGCGCCGGGTGAAGCCGCTTCAGGCTGTCAGCCGCAGAACTGCATCATGCCGGCGAGCGCCGATACAACGTTCAAGGGCAACGAGTAGATGCACGGAAGCTGCGGCGATCCTTGGCCGAGCTCCGTCCATGCGCCGGCCGAGGAGATCTCGTCGTTCCCGGCGGGAGAGATCCCACCTCCCTGTTGGAGAAGGACGAAGGTCGGCGTGCTTCCGCCGTAGACGACCACGGCATAGGTGGGATCCGATCTCGGCACGAGCACTGAAGCGACGGCGCCCGGGGGGTCCGAAACGGCAGAGGTGATGGCTCCGGTCTCCCCGCTCGGAGCACTCGCCAGCCCGGCCGACTGCAGGGCCTCGGATTGGGGCCCACCTTCAGCCGGCATACCCAATGCCGGCATTTCCCCGGCGAAAGCTGCACCCGAACCGGTCCCGGAGACAGCAGGGGACGAGCCGGATCCCGGCAGATCGCCCCCGTCGGTCCCGCCTGACGCCGAACTCGACGGCTCGGCGCGAACGGGGCCCGTGGTGGAGGCTCGTGCCGTCGAGCCGATGGCGCCGTCCGGGTTGTCCGAGGTGGCATCCGAAGGGCGGAACACCATGGCGAGGACGGCGCCGACAGCGAGCATGGCGATCATGGCGAACAGCCAGGCCGTCCGGGCAGAGGGCTGCCAGGCCGACGGAGACCGGCCGTGCTTGGCCGAATTCGTCGCCACGGTCATGGAACCAGATGGATGGGGTTACCGCCGATGCTCACGTCCCACGTCGTGCGGTCCGACACCGAGGCCCCGTTGAAGACGTACACCACCCGGTACCAACCCCCGTTCTGTGCCAGCACGGAAGGCGAGGGGAGTGTGGTCTGGATCTCCAGGTACCGGTCGTTGTACTGCGAAGGGCTGCTACGGCCTGCCAGCGGCCCGGGCTTGAGCCCGGTATTGCAGATGCAATTCACGAGTCCCGTCGGTGGATCGTTCCCGTCGTCGCTGACGTACGCGGCACCGCTGTCGGGACCGTCCTCGGCCGGGGTGTCCACGGTCTGATAGGTGAACTGCGCCAGTTGGCCGTCGGGCTGGACGATCTCGATAGCGGTCGCACCCTCACCGGGGTCGAACAGGGTGACGGTCATCGTCTTTCCCGCATAGTCCGGGTTCACGTGGGCCAGATAGAAAGTGGCGCATGGCTCGGGACTGGTGACCGAGGTGATCGGCCCTCCCACACTCGCCTGTTCGAGCCTGGGCGCGGCCGTCGTGCATTGCGCCGTTCCGGGCGCATTCACGTAGATGCTCATAGAGGTGTCGCCTTCGATCTCGGGGCAGAGCGGGTCGGCAGGACGACCGTTCTCCGAGATCGTCGAGCACGGGACGAAATCGCCGCTGTCGTCGACCGACGTGGACGTGCACGTCTGCCCACATGGGGGAGGGCCGTCACCGACCAGGGCACGCAACGAGAACTGGTTCGTGCCCGTGCTGTAGGGCTCGTCGGCGCTTGTCCACAGGTTGAGCCGGTAGTTCCCGGCCGGGGAGCCGGCGGGGATGATGTAGAGCGAACACCACTGGTTCTCGCAGGTCGGGTCCCCGCTGGCGAACACCCCCGGGTCGCTTCTCGATTCCCCCGGTATGGGAGCCAGAACCGCGTCGGTGCTCGGATCGAAAGGGCCAGAGCTCGGTGCGTAGAGCAGCCAATTGGTCGTTATGGAGGTCGTCTGCCCGCAGGGGGCCAGTGAGGCATCGCCTGCGTCGCTGCCCGGAGCGCCGTCGCAGCTTCCATCGGGCGGAGGGTTGTACGCCGGGTCGTAGATCTCCACCGTCACGTCGTTGGCCGTGGTGGTGGTACCGGGTTCCGGAGGATCGTCGATGTCGTAGACGTAGCCGGTCGGGTCGTAGTCGACATTGGCGAAAGTGGTCGTCGGCGCCTGGGCATCGACCGGGCAGATGGTGCCGGAGGGCGCGTGGTTGCCGTCGTAGGCGGTCATGTACTCGTCGCCGTCCTCCCGTGCCGTGCAGTATCCGCTGATCGCCAGCCAGAAGTTCGCCTCGTTCTCGCACGTCGCCCCTGGGCCCGTGCAGGACAGATCCCCGGTGCCCAGGGAATTCTCGGGGCTGCCGAGAGGGATGGGCGGGTCGTACTGGGCAGTCGCCGTTCTCGTCTCGCTCACGAAATCGAGACCGAAGACGCGGGCGAAAAAGGCCGGGACGTCCGGGTCGCGGATGGACACGGACAGCTGGTCGGGTTGTCCTGCGACGGTACTGACCTGGACGTCGTCATCCGGGGCGCTGAAGCCGTTGGCCTGGGCGACGTTCTTGGCCACGGTGGTGGCGTCGGGGACGTCACCTGGCATGTAGGTCACCCCTGCCAGGGCGGCGGCGTCGGCGGCGCGCTGGACCCGCGACGCTTGGAAATACCAGTAGCCGAGGTCGATGACGAAGGCGGCCATACCCAAGATCACGAAGATGGCCAGCACCACGTACACGATCACGACACCCCGCTCGTCCGTGCTCCATCCTGGGGGAGCGCCGGAACCTCGGTTGGAAGTCATGATCGGGAAGTCAAGGTGTCTGCGGTTCGAGCCGCATGACCGAGGCGTCGTCGAGAGTCATGGCGTGGAACCATCCGGTCACGCTCGTCTCGTGGACGCTGATGTAGACACCCAGATAGTCAGGGCCCGAACCGTCGTTGCCCGACTGCGACACCACCCGTGCGCTCGGGCACCACTGGCTGTCCCAGTTCGGCTGGCACTCGAACGACGTCGGGTCCTGCGCCTGCTGCTGCTGCCAGGTGGGATAGACGTCCTGCAGTTGGCCGGGGGTGTAGATGTTGCACTCGCCGGCCACCCCGCCAGGAGAATCGAGACTGCAGCCGGGCGGCAGGGCGGAGCTGGTGGCCGACGCCTTGAAGATGATCACCCCCTGGATCTGGTTGGTGAGCGGACTGGAGGCAGCCTCGATGGCGCTGAGGATCTGGTAGTCGGCGTCGGGGTCGCTGGCGTTGCCCACTTCGGCACCGATCCGGGTTCCGGCCCGTGTCATGTTGGTGAGGGTCAAGCTGTCCTTGAAGACCAGGCCGAACTCGATGATCCCGAAGAGCACCAGAAACAGAAGCGGCGCCACCAGGGCGAACTCGACCAGTACGGACCCGCTCTCCCGGGAGCCCTTCGCCGCCGACCGGCCGGTGTTCGGACCAGTTGCGTCACGAAGGCGCGCACGACCCAGAATGGGAGAACGACTCCGTGGAGCTTGCATCTGCTGCCCCTCGATTCATGTATGCGTGCACTCGGTAGCGCGACCGACTCGTTGAGTGCGAACCACTCATCACGAGCGATCGTGCCGCTCAGTATCAGGAGTGCCGCCACCCACTGGCAATAGGACTCCCAACACATTTTCGGCCGCTATCCCGACAGCGGGTCGGTGAGTGGAGAGCACCGGAGCCGCCGGACGACACCGCCCATAGGCCCTGGGACTCATTTGCCCCGCAGACTGTTGCCAAGGGCCTTCGCGTCGCGCACACTCTGGCGCATGACACCCAAGCGAACCATCGTGGTGGTGGCCGCCGTCGCTGTCGGGATCGTTGCCGCCGCGCTCAGCTATTCCTACCTCAGCGGTGCCCAGAATCGCGCCTACAAGAACGCCAAACTCGTGTCGGCCTACGTCGTGGTCAAGACCATTCCGCAGGCGTTGACAGGAGCAGCGGCGGTCAACGGGGGCTACATCCAGACGAAGAGCATGCCGGCGGAGTTCCGGCCCCTTACCGCCATCACCAGTCCTTCGAGCATCGAGGGCAAGGAAGCCGCCTCGACATTTCAAGTGGGCCAGGTGGTGGTTTCTTCCATGTTCGTGAGCCCCGCCGTCGTGACCGAGGAGGGCGCCTTCTCGAATTCCATACCGCCCGGCGACGTGGCGGTGACCATTTCGGTGGACGACGTCCACGGCGTGGCCGGCCTCGTCGTGCCGGGCGACCACGTCGACATTCTGGTGAACAACGACAACACGGAGAGTTCGCTCCTGCAGAACGTCCCCGTCGTCGCCATCGGCCAGGAGTCGACGGACCAGACCGGGGGCTCGACGACCACCGAGACCTCGTCGCTCAACAGTGGTCTCTTCACGTTCGCCGTCAGCCCGGACAACGCCACTCGCATCGCGCTGGCCCAGCAGCAGGACCTGGGTATCTACCTGCTCCTGGTCCCGCCGGACAACCCCGTGGTGGACATCGGACAGGTGGCTGTGGGGAACCTCCTCAGCGGGTCGCAGGCTGCCGGATAGCGATGAGCGAAACGACTCTTGCACGCGACCGGCCGATGGCGCGGTCGATGGCGATCAGCATCGTGGACGCCGACGAGCTGGTTCGCGGGGTGCTGGCCGATCAGGTGCGGGAACTGGACAGTGATGCCGGGTGCTTCGAGACGCTGTCGGAGTGCCTCGAGGCACCCGGCCCGGACGTGGCGAGGGTGATCGTCTTCGGACCGAGTGGGAATCCCGCCGAGATCATCTCGTGGATCGAGGCGAGGAGCTCCTCGCCACGTGGATTCGGGGCGGTGATGGTGGTGTCGGACATGAGCCCCGAGGTGCTCCAGCGCGCCTTGCGTGCCGAGATCGACGACGTCGTCTCCATCTCGGCCGGCAGTGCCGAACTCCGCCAAGCCGTCGAGCGGGCGCATGACCGTATCGGTGCCCGTCAGCCCGAGACGCCGGCTTCGCCGGCGGTCGAGTCGGGAGAAGACCAGCGTGGGCGGGTCGTCACCGTTTTCAGCACCAAGGGCGGCGCCGGGAAGTCGGTCCTGGCCACCAACGTGGCCGTTGCCCTCGCCCGGCGGGCAGCCGGCCCGGTCGTGCTGGTGGACGCCGATCTGC
>DATHCF010000085.1:0-4226 GCA_035319705.1 Acidimicrobiales bacterium
GGTTCCGGTGTGCCGCCCGCCGTGGCCAGCACCGTTACCGGCCGAGCACCAGCGCCACGGCGAAGCCGTCGTAGCCCTTGGCTCCCACCGTCTGGATCTCGGTCACCGACACCCTGGGCTCGGCCGCCATGACCTCGTTCAGCCGGCGGGTGCCCACCACGCCCGGGTCGGCGCTGGAGGCGTCGGCCACGTTGCCCTGGCGCACCACGTTGTCGACCACGATCACGCTGCCGGGTCTGGTGAGCCGGAGAGCGAAATCGAAGTACACGGGGTTGTTCTGCTTGTCGGCGTCGATGAACACCATGTCGAACGGCTCGATGTCCTCGCCATCGAGCCGCGACAGGCTGTCGGCGGCTGCGCCTTCGAGCAGCGTCACCCGGTCCGACACCCCGGCACGCTCGAGGTTGGCCCGGGCCACCTCGGCGTGGCGCCCGTCGATCTCCATGGTGATCACCTGGCCGCCGGGAGGAAGCGCCCGAGCGAGCCAGATGGTGCTGTAGGCGCCCAAGGTGCCCACCTCGAGGATGCGGCGCGCCCCGATCATGCGGGCCAGCAGTTGCAGCAGCTTCCCCTGGTTGGCGGTGACCTGGACGGCGGGCAGCCCCGCCGCATCGCTGGCCTCCAGGGCACCGTCGAGCGCCGGGTCTGCGCCCACGAACAGCCCGCAGATGTACTCGTCGACGGCGCGCCAGCGCTCGAAGTCCGTCACAGTTCTCCCACCAGGGTCGTCTCCATCTCCGCTCCCACCGGGGCGTCCACCCGTATGTACCACTCGGTGCCCCACACCATGGCGAAGGCGGCCGGCGGCATCGACAAGAAGAAGGACGTCTCGGAGATCTGGCTGGCATGGGCGGCCATGGCCCGGCGTTTGGCGTCGAGGAAGTCCTGCACGTCCACGGCGGTGGTGATGCGCTTCTCGTCCACGCCCAAGCTGGAGAAGTCGGGGGCCCCCTCGCCTTCGGGTGGTGTGACGCCGAACTCCTCGGCCCGTTCGCTCAGGCGCAGCAGGTGGTCGCGGTTGATGGTGGCCATGTAGAGGCGGGGGACGCCGGCGAGCTCCCCGGCGCGCAGACCCACCCGGTGCACCTGGATGTGATCGGGATGGCCGTAGCCGCCGTTCTCGTCGTAGGCGCTCAGCACGTCGGCCCGCTCCTCGGCCAGCAGCTCGGCCAGTACGCCGGCGGCTTCGTCGACGTCGGTGCGCCAGAAGCTGCCCGACGCGTCGTTGGACGGCTGGCCGGCCATGCCCGAGTCGCCGAAGCCGAGATTCACCCGCCGCGCCACCCCGAGGATCCTCGAGGCGGCGTCGAGCTCCTTGGCCCGCCGCGAGGCGAGGTCCTCGCCCGGTTCCAGCAGCCCTTCCGGCACCTCGCCGAGCTCACCGGCGGTGGCGGTGACGAGCACCACGCGATGGCCTTCGCTGCTCAGGCGGGCCATGGTGCCGCCGGTGGCGATGGTCTCGTCATCCGGATGGGCGTGGAAGAAGACGACGGTGGCCACCGGCGCAGGCTAAACGGTCGGGCGAGGACCCTCAGCGGGCGGCGTTGCGCGCCGCCATGGCGGTCATGTCGACCCGGATGAACAATCCTTCGGCTTCGGCGGTGAGCTCGTCGCCGGCATGGCAGGTGGCTCTCCCCGTCACGCGCCTGCCCCTGCTGTCCTCGAACCAGGCGCGAAGACGCAGCGGGCGGCCGATGGGCGTCGGCGCCACGAAACGGACCGTCAAGGTGGCGGTCACCGCCACCAAGGGGCCGGCGTGGAGAGCCACACCGAACATGTGGTCCAGCAGGCCGGCCACGTACCCGCCGTGCACCATGTCGGGGCCACCCAGATAGGGCCGGCCGAGCTCCACCGTCCCCTCGGCGTAGGGCCGGCCGGAGGGGTCGGTGCCGTAGTCGAGGGCCATGGGCATGCCCAGCGGATTGACCCCGCCGCCGAACATCGACATGTCGAGGTAGTTGCCCCAGGCGCCGTCGCGGCTCTCGCCGGTCCAGTAGCCGGGCACGGCGTTGTAGGCCGGGGCATCGGGGCCGTCGAGGGCCCGGGCGGCCTCCTCGAGCAGCTGCGCGGCGGTGTCGAGACCAGCCGGTGTGCTCTCCTTGCTCAACAGCGTGTCGACGACGCTGCGGACGCGCTCGCCCACCCGGCGCTTGCGCTCTACGGTGTCCCCGGCGGCGTCCACGGCCCGGCATGGTAGGGGAGCGGTGACGCCTCGGACATATCGGTGCCGGTATATGCCGGCGTTGGTATGGCCCGACACGAAAGGAGCCGCGGCGTGGCCCGATGGGTGGCGGCTGACGGCGTGGGCATCGAATACGAGGTCACCGGGAGCGGTCCGCCGGTGCTGTTGCTGCACGGATTCGCCGCCAGCGGCATCGTCAACTGGATCCGCCCGGGTGTGGCCGATGCGCTGGAGAGCGCCGGGCACACCGTGGTGGTCTACGACGCCCGGGGCCATGGGCTGTCCGACGCCCCGCACGAAGAAGCGGCGTATGCGGGTGGCGCCATGGTCCAAGACGCCATCGGTCTGGTCGACCACCTGGGATTCGACGCCCTGTCGGCGGTGGGCTACTCGATGGGAGCTCAGGTGACCGCCGCCTGGGCGGCGCGCGACGCACGGGTGCGGCGCGCCGTATTGGGTGGCATCGGCTCGCGGCTGTTGCTGCCACAGCCGGGGGAGCGGCGCTACCCGGCGCAGTCCATCGCCCTGGCCCTCGAGAGCGCCGCCTCCGCCACCCTGCCCGATGCCACCGGACGAGCCTTTCGTGCCTTCGCCGACGCCACCGGGTCCGACCGCCTGGCCCTGGCCGCCATCCAGCGCGCCCGGGTGGTGAGCGGGCAGGCCGACCTGTCGCAGCTGCGCATTCCGGTCCTCGTGCTGGTGGGAGAGGGCGACACTTTGATCGGCGACGCCTCGGTGTTGGCCCGGGCCCTGCCGGACGCCCGGCTCCAGGTGGTGCCGGGCGATCACCTGTCGGCGGTGACCTCGCCGGAGTTCGCCGCCGCCGTCGTCGAGTTCCTGGCCGAAGCCTGAGCGCGCCCCGGTCCGCGGCGTGACGGCCGGCTCCGGTCCAGGGGTCGTTCGACCCTGGTTCCAAAGGGCGCGTCGGCCGAAGGTGGACGCGATGCGACTCCGACGGGTTGCACACAGCGACCACGGGTTGGCGCTCGCCGCCTTCTCGTCGGGGCGCTACGCCGATTACCTGGTGGGCCGGGGTCAGCCGGCGCCGGCGTGGGCCTGGGTGAACACCGTGGCCCGGGGCAGCACGTTGCTCGTCGCCTCCCTGGCCATGGCCGACGTCCCGGGCCAGGCCCCCGAGGAGTTGCGCTGCTGGTACCGCGCCCGCAAGGCGATGGCGCAAGTGGTGATGGAACAGCTCGCTCGGCATCGCATCTCCCTGGCGGAGCTGCAGCGCCGGGCCCTCGTCGGCCTGGAGCTCGAGCTGGCCGCCACCGCCGACGCCTTTCCCCGTGGCCCGGTCGAGACCACCTGCCTGGTGGTCGACGCCCTCGTCGCCACCGAGATGCGCGGCTAGACATCCCAGTGTCCTCGGGCCGGTGCGATCTGTGGCTTTCGGCCCTGACCCCACGGCGCCGCGGCGCCGATGTCCCGTCCATGCAGCATGAAGCCATCGACGAGCTCCGCTGGTTGCGCAGCGAGATCGAGGCGCTCATCTTCACCCGCACCTGCGGCGGGCTCTACAGCGCATCCGACCGGGCGCGCTACAGCGAGCTGTGCAAGCGCGAAGCGGCGCTGCTGGGGACGATCGAGGCCGCCTGACCGCCGCTCCCGTCGGCCTCCGTCGTTCGGTGCCCAAGCGCCGAGGGGATGTGTGCGATGACAAAACCCCTTCCTACTTGGTCCTAGTCCGATCCCTGTGGATAATCGTGGGTCGCCACGGTGCCCACCAAGGAGGGGTCCATACACTTGCCCCATCCCGATAGCCCTCCTTGCCGGCGGATAGGTCAACAGCCACCTTGCCCGTATCGACCCTGTACCGCCCTAGGCCCTCTTCGGTGACGGCAGGGGCCTTGTCGGGTCGCCAGAGCCGCCAGGCGCCTATGCCCATTGCCACGATTCCAAGGACCAAAAGGGCGATCCAGACCCCTATAGGGGCGTGTAGGGCAGCCAGTGAACCGATCACAAGGACCGCCCCTGCCCCAAATAGCCCAGCATCCCCAAGGCGTCTTTTCCGCGAAACCACAGCCTTGTAACTCTATATGAC
>DATHCF010000086.1:0-3896 GCA_035319705.1 Acidimicrobiales bacterium
GGACTGGAACCCGCCGGACCACTACGCCTGTGACACCAACCTGGTCCACGCCGTGATGGCGGGATGGAGCCCGCTCACCCAGAACCTGTGGGACATGGCCCGGGCCCTCGACGTGCTCGAGGCACACGAGCTCGTCGACCCGGCCCGCCTGGCGGTGGCCGGGCTCTCCTACGGCGGCACCATCGCCCTGTTCCTGGCCGCCTGGGACCGGCGAGTACGCGCGGCGGTGGTGAGCGGCTATTTCTCGTCGTGGGCCGAGTCGCACAAGATGCCGTGGAACATGTGCGGCTCGCAGATCCTGCCCGGGATGCTGGGGCAGCTGGAGCACCTGGACCTCGGCACCCTGGTGGCTCCCCGCCCGTTGCTGGTGGAGAGCGGCGACAAGGACGACCTGTTCCCCGCCGCCGTGGCGCGAGCCGAGATCGACAAGCTGCGGCGCGTCTATCGCGCCCTGGGAGCACCGGACGACCTGTTGGTCCACGATGTCTTCGCCGGCGGCCACCAGTGGCACGGCGACGAGGCGTACGCCTTTCTGGCTCGTGTCCTGTAGCAGGGCCACCGGCCAAGCCCCTTCACCAGTCGAGGAGAGAAGCTGACTCCCGGTCGAGGTACAGCGTGGCATTGGCCGCCGCCCGCAGCGCCGAAGCGGGACAGGCACCGGACACCGGCCCGGTGAGCGCCTGGCGCACCGCCTCTGCTTTGCGTCTCTCGGGCACCACTGCCAGCACCCGCTCCGCGCGCAGCAGAGCGGGGACCGTCACGGTCATGGCCAGGCGCGGGACGTCGTCGACGGAGGGAAAGTGCCCCTCGTGGACCTGCTGGGCGCGGCAGGCGGCGTCGAGCTCCACCACCTTCACGTCCTCGGGATCCTCGAAGTCCGCCGGCGGGTCGTTGAAGGCGAGATGCCCGTTCTCTCCGATGCCCAGACAGCACAGGTGCAGCGGATGAGCCAGCAGGAGATCGGCGTACCGCCGACACTCGGCCACAGGCTCGGCGGTGCCGTCGAGGTAGTGGGCCTCGAGCGGACGCACGCGATCCACGATCCGCTCGCGGACCCAGCGCCGGAAGCCGGCCGGATGGTCGGGACCGACGCCCACGTACTCGTCCATGTGGAACACCACCACCCGCTGCCAGGGCACAGCTGGATGCGACACCAGGGCCTCGACGAAGCGCAGCTGGGAATTGCCGGTGGCGAACATGGCATTGGCCACCCCGCGCTCGGCCACTGCGGCACCGAGCAGCTCGGCCGCCTGGGCGGCTGCTGCCGCGGCCAGGGTGTCCGCATTTGCATGGACCTCGACGCAGGTGGCGTCGACCAGACGGTGCACCGGCGTTCCCCCCTGTCGGCCGGTTGGCCGGTCACCGTTGGAGGGACTTCACCTCCAGGAATTCCTCCAGCCCGAACTTGCCGGCCTCTCGGCCGATCCCCGACTGCTTGTAGCCGCCGAAAGGAGCGAGCGGGTTGAAGCCCCCGCCGTTCACCTCGACCTGGCCGGCTCGCAGCTTCCGGGCCACCGCCTGGGCGTGGTCCTTGTCCCCCGCCCATACCGCGCCGGCCAGGCCGTACATGGTCCCGTTGGCGATGTCGACGGCCTCGTCCTCGGTGTCGTAGGGGATGATCGACAGCACGGGGCCGAAGATCTCCTCCTGGGCGATGGTCATGTCGGGTCGGACGTCGGAGAACACGGTGGGCCGCACGTAGTAGCCGGTGTCCAGTCCCTCCGGCGGCTCCTCCCCACCGGTGAGCAGCTTGGCCCCCTCCTCCACACCCTTGCGGATGTAGCCGCGCACCCGTTCGCGCTGTACGGCGGAAACCAGCGGGCCGAGCCGAGTCCCGGCGTCGAAGGGGTCACCGGGGGTGTAGGTCTCGGCCGTCTGCACGGCCAGCTCCTCGACCTCGGCCAGTCGGCTGCGAGGCACGATCATGCGAGTCAGAGCCGAGCAGGTCTGCCCCGAGTTCAAGTAGCAGGCCGACACCCCCGACGGCACCGCTGCCTTCAGGTCGGCGTCCTCCAGGATCACGTTGGCCGACTTCCCGCCGAGCTCCAGCGCCACGCGCTTCACCGTCTGTGAAGCCAGCTCCATGACGCGCTTTCCAGCTCGCGTCGATCCGGTGAACGACACCATGTCCACCAGGGGGTGCGAGGCGATGGCCTCCCCCACCACCGGCCCGGTGCCGGTCACCAGGTTGAACACGCCCGGAGGCAGGCCCACCTCGTCGAAGATCTCGGCCAGCACGAAGGCGTTGAGCGGGGTCACCTCGCTGGGCTTGAGCACCACCGTGCAACCCGCCGCCAGCGCGAACGCCACCTTCAGGGCGACCTGGTGCAGCGGGTAGTTCCAGGGGGTGATGCACCCCACCACCCCGATCGGCTCGCGGACGACGAGCGAGTTGCCCACCTGTTCCTCGAAGGGGAACTCCGTCACCAGCTGGGCGGCGTTGTAGAAGTTCATCACCGGCAGCCCCACCTGGATCAGGTTGGACAAGGTGACGGGCATGCCCAGCTCCTGTGAGATCAGGTTGGCGATGTCCGGGCCCCGGGCGGCCAGGGCTTCCTGTACCCGCAGCAGGGTCTTGGACCGCTCTTCCACCGAGGTGGCCGACCATGCCGCAAAGGCGTCGGCGGCGGCGCGCACGGCGTCGTCGACATCGTCCGGAGTGCCAGCGGGAACGGTCCCGATGACCTCCTCGGTGGCCGAGTTGATCACCTCGATCGTGCCGGTCCCGCTCGACGCCATCCATGCGCCGCCGATGTAGAGCTTGTCGCGAACCTCCATGACCGCCTCCTCGCTGGGTCCCGTCCGGCTCGACGCTGAACGGGCTGTGGTCTTCGTCTGGCGCAGCGGCTCTCGATGCTACTCAGGCGGCCGCCTGATGACCACCGCCACGAGCTCGCTCATCTTGTGAGGCGGCGGCGGCACGACCAGAAACCGCCGAGAGCGATCGCCATCATGATGGGAATGGACGCCATCGGCCACTCGAAGGATGAGGGGCGATGCCCGCCATGGCCGACGGTGGCCAACAACAGACCGATGGCGATGTCGCTCAGCACCGCGGCGGTGAAACCTCCGATGTTCACCACTCCGCTGGCGGCACCCCCGCGTTCGGCGCTGTTGGCCTCCCGGGCGAGATCGAAGGCGGCCGCCGAGGCAGGAGCGCCCATTCCGGTCGAGACCAGGATCGTCACCACCAGCCACCCCGGGACATCCCCGATACCAATGACGAGCGCCAGCACCCAGAACCCGCCGATGGCACTGGCCACGCCGTAGACGAGCGGAACGCGGCTCCCCGGAGCGCGGCTCATGAGCGTCCCCACCAACGGAGAGGCGACGATGGAGGAGACCACCACCAGAGCCAGCGCGTCGCTGGCCCTGGCCGCGCTGTAGTGCTCGGCGCGGACCAGGAACGGATACCCCCATAGCGCGGTGAAGACGGCGTAGGCACCGGTCAACCCGAAGTGCGCCCACATTCCCTGCCAGGTGCCGGCTCGGCGCGTTACCTCCCGCAGGGAGGCGACCATGATCCCTCGACCCGATGGCGACGGAGCTCGCGCCAATCGGCCGACCCCATAGCCCACCAGGGTCGGTGGTCGATCGTGGAGCAGCAGCCACATCGGAATGGCGACGACGAGGGTCACCAGGGCAGTGACGGTGAAGGTGGCGCCCCAGCCGAAGTGTTCGAGTCCGACGTGCAACGGCACGGTGGAGACGAGCTGACCGGCTCCGCCCATCAGGGCGGCCAAGGCGGCCAGCAAGCCGTAACGCTGCTCCGGGAACCAGTTCTGAACCAGGCGCATGACGCTCAGGAAGGTGAAGGCATCACCCAGCCCCACCAGTCCACGGCCGACGAGCGCCAGGGCGATGGAATGGGCGGCGGCGAAGAGCAACTCGCCCCC
>DATHCF010000087.1:0-4033 GCA_035319705.1 Acidimicrobiales bacterium
GGGCACCCGGCTGGTGGCCGCATGATCAGCGGCACGCGCACCGCCTGCTGGTACATGACGCACTTCGACATGAGTCCATGGTTCCCGCCCATCTCGCCGTGATCGCTCGTGTAGATGACCCAGGTGTTGTCCAACAACTCCTGTCGACGGAGGGAGTCCACGATCGAACCTACCGCCTCGTCGATGATGCTGACGTCGGCCGCGTAGGACCGGCGCATTCCCCGGATGGCGTCATCGCTCATCGTCTCGCTGTCCGACAGCCAGAGGAACGATCGCAGGAGTGCGGCATACCGTCCGGTGTCCTCGAGCGTCGGCCGGACGGTCGAGGACGGCATCGAGATCTCCACGTCCTTGTATCTGGCCACTGCCTCTGCCGGCGCGTCCCAGGGGTCGTGTGGACCGGGGAAGCCGACGAAGAGGAAGAACGGGTCCGGCCGGTGGTACTGCTCGATCCACTGTGCCGCCAACCTTCCGTGCCAAGCATCGACGTAGGCATCGAGGGGGATCGGTACCGATGTCGAATCCCACATGGGTACGCGTTTGGTGGGGTTCTGGCCGTTCTCGTTCTCGCCGTGGTAGCTGCGATCGGCGATGTGGCCCTTGTAGGTCTCGAGCAGACCTCTGCCCGCCAGGTAGTCCGAATAGGCGGTGGGAACGGCAGGAAGAAATTTGTCGCCGGTTTCGTGGACCTCGGAGAACCCCAGTGCCATGAGCCGGTAGGCGAGCTCGTCGATGTGCGCAGCAATCAGGTTCTCGTCCCGGTACAGGTGGGCTTTGCCGATGAGCGCGGTGTGATAGCCCGCCTCCCGCAGGGACCACACGTAGGTGGGGGAGTCCTCTGGTACCTCCTCCCAATTGGTGTAGACGCCGTGGTCGCGAACGTAGCGCTCGGTCATGAACGAAGCACGGGCTGGCATGCAGAGAGGACCTTGGCAGGAGAGCCGGGAGAAACGGACGCCTTCGCCGGCCAGAGCATCGAGGGCGGGAGTGATCATGCTCACGTCCCCGGCGCAGCCCATCATGTCGGCCCTGTGCTGATCGGACATGATCAGCACGATGTTCGGAGCCTGGCCTGTCACGTCGATCCCCCTGTCGGTGCGTGCGGTTACGTTACCGCAGCGCTTTGTCGGTGGCAGGCAACGTCGACGCAGGGATGCGAGGGCGAGGGTCACATGAGGCGTCGCCGGCGCGTTTGTCACTAGGGCAGTCACCGGTGATCGGGCTCACGATCGACATGCGGCGCACGTCGCCGCGGGTGCCAACCCCGTAGCCTGAAGCCGACTGGGGGGCCGGTCGGGCATCCGGATCAGGGCCGGCGCGACACCGCCCGGAGCCCGAGGGCGGCATCGAGCTGTTCGGGAGGGACCGGGCGCGAAAGATAGAAGCCCTGGGCCTGCGAGCAGCCCATGCGGGCGAGCAGCTCCCACACCGGCCGGGACTCCACCCCTTTGGCGAGCACCTCGACCATGAGATGTCTGCCGAGATCGATCACGGCCTCCACGATCACTTCGTGCGACGCCGACGACGCCGGAGAGCTGGCTCGACGGTCTCCGAAGCTACGGGACGACGACGAGTGCCGGCATCGCGTTCCTGGTCGGAGGCAGAAATGGACGATCAGCACGTCGGATACGATGACCTTGCATCGTGCACCCGGCCCCATCGTCTAGTGGCCAAGGACACCACCCTCTCAAGGTGGAGACACGGGTTCGAATCCCGTTGGGGCTGCCACAAAACCCCAGGTAGACGCCCTATCCGAGTGGCTCCCGTCAACTTGCCGCTGGTCTGTCCATCCCTTGTCCATCCACTGGATCACGCTCCCATCGGCAAGATGGACCATCGCGAGCACAGTGAGGAACTCGCACGCGAGTTCGGCGTACGACTCGCCCCAGATTCCTTCATTTTCAGTTTGGAGCCCGGAGGAACTGCTCCGCTTTGGCCAGATTCGGTGAGCAGGGCGTTTCGCAGGTTGTGCAGTCAGGCGAATGTCAAGGACGTCCGGCTGCACGACCGGTCGCCCGGGCTAAGGCTTCATGGCCAACAGGTGGTACACGAGAAACGCTGGCCACGCGATCGCCTTCAAGATCGCTAACAACACTCGGAGGTTGCCGGACTACCGCCGGGACTGGATACGGTGCGTCTCGTCTTCGACTTCCTTTTGGGATATCGGTCCGCGCTGAGACCTCGCGAACCCGAGAATCATGACGACGGCGAACGCAGCGATGACCCAACCTGGCCAGAAGTATCCGGCGCCGGTGACCGCCCAGACGACGACCAGCACGACAATGACCACTGCCATGGTTATCAGCCTGTTCTGCCAGTGGCGCTGTCTTTGCAGGTTCTTCCGAGCTTGCTCGTGGGCAGTCAGGTCTCCCTCGAAGTCCTCGGTCTCAAAGTCACGGCGATTTGGCATAGCAACGTCCCTCCATTTTGGGGTCCAAGGATCACTCCACCCCGGCCCCTGCATCGTGGCGAAATCGGCACTCCTGCATCCCGGGGCTGTCGCCTCGACCGGCTCCTCAAATCGCCGATCGAGGCCCTGTGCCCCGACGCCGTCGAGACGCCTTACCTTCCTTGAGGGAAGGCGCGGACGAGGGCGCTTCGCACCTTAGGGGCCGTGTAGACGGCATTGAAGAGCAGTACGAGAATGGCTCCCTCCGGTCGCACCCGGAATGTCGTGGCGCCGTCTGCCCAGGTCATGGTGACCCTCACTCCCAAGAGTCCGCTCCGGTGCACGGTGAATGAGGAGTCCGACTTGGTGCTCATCTTGTAGCCGGGCCCAAGTGCTTCGGAGAGGGCTCGCTTGGCGTCCTCGAGGCTCACGACTTGCTTCAGTGCTGTTGGCATTGTGCTCACCTCTTTTCGTGCTCAGAAGACGAAAATGTTGAGAAGAATTGACGGATGTCCCTTCCTATTTGGTACGGGGCTCCCAGGTGAAGAACCGGATGGCGAAGAAAAGACCGGCCAATCCCCAGGCGGCGACGACTAGTACGTCCATCCAGTCGAAAGGCGTGCCGACAAAGCCGGACATCAGCCCGCTGAAGAAGTGGCGGACCGGGAAGATCCGGGCGATCCAGGTGATCCAAGCCGGGGTGTTGTCGCCGAAAGCGATGAAGATCCCCGAGACGAAGAGCAGCGGAAGGATGCTCGCCTGGATGATTGGCGTTGCGGCGTCAGCATTGGGTATGAGCGCTGCCACCGCAAGCCCCAGTGCACAGAACGAAGCCGAGCCAACTGCCAGCATGGCGAGGAAGTGCAAGAGCGAGATTCCGGTCGGAATGTTGGCGCTGTAGACGAGCCGCCCGAAGACCGCGGTCAGAGTCACGAGGATGACGGCCACGAGCACCGAGTGGAGGATGCGCGCTCCCATGAACGACCTCTTGGGGAGGGGGGACCCGTCTATCCGCTTCAAGATCCCGGAGTCACGCTGGGCGCTGATGGACATCGCCACATTCGAGTAGCAGGCCTGGATCACGGCGAACGCAGCCATCGCCGCCACGTAGTAGGTCGACTCTTTGATCCAGATCGCCCCTATGTGCTCCTTTCCGGTGCCCAGCAGGGACGTGAAGATGACGAGGAACATGAGAGGCAGGGCGAAGGTGAAAAAGGCTCTCGCCGGGTTGCGCCAAAAGGCCTTGTTCACGTAATTCCCCTGGGAGAAGGTCAATCCGAGCGCGCTCATCGTGGGTTCTTTTCTGTGGTCGGGGTGGCAGCGCCCGTTTCGTTGCCCGAGCTCGAGTTCGTCAACTGCAGGTAGATGTCCTCCAGAGACGGCCTTCTCACCTCAAGACCGTCGAGTTCGACCCCGCTTTCACTCGCCCAGTGCAAGAGCCTGTGCAGGTCCGACACGGTGTCCTCGACGGCGACCTCCATGAATCCGTCGGAACCCAGGGGCGATCCAAGCCCCACTGGAGGTACGAGCCCCTCTGGAAGCCGATAGCGGACGCGGGCCTTGGCACGGTCTCGAAAGCCGAGTGTCGACGGGGTTCCTTCGGCGACAACCCGGCCTGCGGCGATCACGGCCACACGGTCGGCC
>DATHCF010000088.1:0-10261 GCA_035319705.1 Acidimicrobiales bacterium
CGGTGCTGGGTGTCGACAACGACCAAAGAGCAGTGGCATGCGCCCGTAAGAATGGCGTTCCGGTCATCCTCGGTCATCTCGGCGACCCCCTCGGCTCGAGTTGCGTAGACCTCGTCACCGCCGTCGCCCCGTATGTGCCGACTGGAAGTCTTCGCCTTCTTCCGCGCGACGTGACGGAGTACGAGCCTCGCGTTGCCCTCGACGGTGGCGGAGATGGCTTGGCCCTTGTTCGCCAGGTCGTCCGATCCGCCGCTCGCATCGTGCGAGCAGGAGGCTGGCTCGTCCTGGAGCTGGGCGGTGATCAGGACCGATTGCTCGCTCCAATGTTGAAAGCGGCGGGGTTCGAATCAGTTCGAACCTGGTCGGATGACGAAGGCGACCTCCGCGGGCTCGCCGCCCAGCTTCGGGCTCCCCCCGGATGAATGGTCCCTGCGGACGTGGTTCTCCTGGGTCCGTGGCCGCCCTCGCCGTGGCCGGCGGACGGCGCCTGCTGCACCGTTTGAACATCACGACCTTGCGCAAGGTCGGTGGTCCTGGTCGGTCTCGCCGCTTGGTCGGCGTGGGAGGCGGTGGCCTGACCTCGGTCACAGGTCGATGACCGGTTGGTTGCGGGAGATCGGAGAGCGATGACGACGCTGCAGACATGCAGGCGAACAAGATCACACAGTGTTTCGCCGAGGCGGGAGACGGCCCTCTCGTGATCATGCTCCATGGCCGGTCTGACCACGGCAACCGGCGCAGCATCGGCAATACTCTGCTCGGTGAGCCAGTCGCGTCACGGTTGGGCGGGCGACGCGGACCGGCGGCCGGGTTCGAGCCCCCGCGCCGGTGATGCCGAGCGCGACGCCACCCTGGCCCGCCTGACCGAGGCCTCCAGCCGGGGAGAGCTCGACCCGGTCGAGCTCGACGAGCGTCTCGGTGCGGCCCTTCGGGCCACCTACGTCGCCGAGCTTGAGGCCCTGACGGCGGACCTCCGGCCGGCGTCCACGGACAGCCGTTCCGGCCGGTCCCAGGCCACTCCTCGTCGTCGACGCCCGTTCTGGCGCCGGGCCGGCTTCCAATACCACGCCGTGCCCTATGTGCTCGTGAACGGGATGCTCGTCGGCATCTGGGCCATCACCGGCCACGGGTTCTTCTGGCCGTTCTTCCCCATCGCCGGATGGGGGATCGGTCTCGGCATGCACGCCTGCGTTGCCGCCAGCCTCCCGCAGCGCAAGCGCCACTACGCCAAGCCCCCCGCCGGCGTCCCCTTCATGCCGGTTCCGCCTCGTCCCCTGGCGGCCACCGAAGCAGCCTCCACCGCCCATGTCGCCGTGATCTTCGCCGACATCGTCGACTCCACCGGGCTCAACGAGCGGCTCGGTGACACGACATGGAACGCACTGCGCACGCGCTACCTGCAGATCATGCGCGACTGCGTGGCCAGCCACCACGGAACAGAGGTGAGCAGTCAGGGCGACGGCATCTTCGCCCGGTTCGATCTGCCTGCCGGGGCGGTGGCCGCCGCCATGGCCATGCAGAAGCGCGCCGACGCCGAACACGCCTCGTCGCCGGGGAGCCCGCAGTTACGCGTGGGCGTCCACGCCGGACAGGTCATCGAGGACGGCGACGACCTCATCGGCAACATGGTGAACCTGGCCGCCCGCCTGACGGCCGAGGCCGAGCCTGGCCAGATCCTGGTCACGGAATCGGTGGCCGACTTGGCCGGCGAGGCCTTCTCGTTCGAGGACTGCGGACTGCGCCAGCTGCGCGGGATCAGCCGGCCCCGTCACGTCCTGGCCGTGCGCCGCTAACCTGGCGACGAACCGCTCCGATCCGAGGGACGCTCCGCTACCGTCAACGGGATCCAACGCCGGTGGAAGCTGTGCCGGACATCCACCACTTCCAGTCCCGCGCCTCGAAGAAGTCGGTGACGTTCGTCCAGCGCCAGCCCGTGTGCCAGCAGGTGACGGGCCACGACTCTGGCCGGTCCCCATGGCGGGAGGTCGTCGATCGACACATCGGCGAGGGCGAACGTCCCGCCTGGGCGCAGCACGCGGTGGACCTCGCGCAGTGCCTCCGGCTGGTCGGACCAGTGATGGAAGCTGAGGGTGGTGGTCACGGCGTCGAAGCTCCCGTCGGGAAATGGAAGCGCCTCGGCGGCTCCCCGGACCAAATGGAGCTGTGCTCGGGAGCGTCGTGCGGCGGCCAACATCCCGGCAGACCGGTCGAGGCCGAAGAGCGCCAGCCCCGGCCGTCCCCGTCCTAAGCGCTCGAGAAGGCGTCCGGTGCCGGTGCCGATGTCGAGCAGCCGTCCGGAGTCGAGGCGATCGGCGAGCACCGCACATACTGCTCGCTGAACCGGGCCGAAGAGCAGCATCTGCATCGGGGAGCGGTCGTACGTGCAGGACCACACATCGAACTGCAGGTCGTCACCGCTTCTGTGATGCGAGCGACGGTGCCCGGCCAGATGGCGTTGCATCGACCCGAAAGGCTAACGTTCGAACCGGCGGGGGTCTCGGCGGAAGGGGAGTGCCGTGCGTTGGCGGAACGTCGCGGTCCTGTCGGCGGGCGCTGCCGCGGTGGCGGCACTGTGCAGCCCGGCCGGCAGCATGGTTCTCGGTGGAGTCGCCCTCAGTTCCGGCTCGAGCTCGTCGCCACCGGAGTACGCGACGAACTCCGAGGACCCGACGACGGCGTACGACGAGACCGCCAACGTCCCTATCACGATGTCCGACGGCACGATCCTCGAGGCGGACGAGTATGTCCCCACGACCTGCACCGCCGCCACGCCGTGCCCGGTCATCCTCATCCAGACCCCCTACCGCAAGGGCAACTCCTACTCGACCGACGACTTGGAGTCGCCATCGGACGAGACCATGCCGTATCTCTACGAGCACGGCTACATCGAAGTCGTGGTCGATGTCCGTGGCACGGGCTCCAGTGAGGGTTACTGGGACTCGTTCGGGCTTCGTGAGCAGCAGGACGGAGCCGAGCTCGCCCAGTGGGTCGCCGACCCGGCCAACCTGCCGACCAACGGTGAAGTCGGCCTGGCCGGGGTGAGCTACTCCGGCATCAACCAGCTGCTCACGGTGGAGGCCATCAACGAGGACATCGCCGGCCATGGTCCCCTCACCGACCGCGGATCCGGCTGCACGACCTCGGTCACCTTCGACTGCGGCAATCCCACCGACATCACCAGCAACCCCATCAGGGCCATCGTCCCGATCGTCGCCATGTCCGACGCTTATCGGGACGTCACCTTCGCCGGCGGAAACGTGGACGCTGGATTCATCCCGCTCTGGCTCGGACTTGTGAACGAACTCGGGGTCGAGCCACCGGACGAGACCCAGTCCGATCCGGCGCTGGCGCTCAACGCAGAGTCCCAGCACATCGAGGACCTGTACCTCTTCGCGGGATCAGCCGTGGTCGACGCCGGCCTGGGAGCTTACGAGTCGCTTCTTCCCGAGGAGCTGCAGACCTACCCGCAGCAGTCCTACGACGGCCCCTTCTACACGCAACGTTCGCCGATCACGAACATCGGCGACATCGACGTGCCCACCTTCCTGATCGGCGGCACATACGACCTCTTCCAGCGGGGCGAGCCCATCCTGTACAACGCCCTCAACCTCCCGCCCAGTGAGAAGAAGCTCGTGATCGGGCCGTGGTACCACGTCACCGAAGGCACCGGCCTGCCGGCCACCGACACGGCGGGCAACGTCATCCCCGACGACGACGACATCATGCTCGGCTGGTTCGACCACTGGCTGAAGGGCACCGACAACGGCATCGACGGCTTCCCGACGGTGGAGACCTACCAGCTCGGCGCCGATCATTGGGTGCCCGACACGCAGTACCCGGCCACCGGCACCACCGGGCAGCGCTGGTACCTCGGGAGCGGCAGCGCCTTGTCCACCTCCCGGTCCCCGGCGTCAGGTGACGCCGAGCTCCCGGCGGTGACCGCCACCGGCACCTGCTCCCGGTCGAGCTGGCAGTGGACGGCGGGCATACCGACCGAGGTCACCGAGCCGTCGCCCGTCTGCGAGAACGACAGCACGGCCAGCGAGGCTCAGGGGCTCACGTTCACGACCGCTCCGTTCACGGCGTCGTACACCGTCAGCGGACCCATGGAGGCCGACATCTACATGAGCTCGACGGCCACCGACTCGAGCCTGGTGGCCACCGTTTCGGACGTCGCGCCTGCGGCCACCGGTGGTGACAGCACGGCCAGCGACGTCACCGCCGGAACCCTCGTGGCCTCGCTCAGAGCCGTGACGGCCACGCCTTGCCAGAACGTGGTGCTCGATTGCACCGTCTACCTCGACGGCCAGTCCATCGAGCCCTGGCACCCCTACACCCAGGCATCACAGGTGCCGCTCAGCCCCGGCCAGATCTACGAGCTGCAGATCGAGATCTTCCCCACGAGCGAGACCTTCGAGCCCGGCCATCAGATGCTGGTGACGATCACGACGAGCGACATCCCGCATGAGATGCAGACGCTCTCGACGACGTCCGATTCGGCCGGCGTCGACACCTTCTACTTCGGTGGCCTCACCCCGAGCAGCATCTATCTGGGTTCCACCACACCGATCGCCACCTCCCCGTAAAGGGTGACGAGGGGAGGTCAGTGGGGTGCCGGCGTGTACTCCACGGGCAACTCCTCCAGGGAGTGGACGAGGGCGTGGTGGCTGTACCGGGGCGCCTCCGGGGAGCTCACGGACATGTCGGGGAACCGACGCGTGAGCTCCTCGAAGAGGACGCGGATCTCGAGGCGGGCGAGGTTCGCACCCAGACACACGTGGGGACCGATGCCGAAGGCGAGGTGAGGATTGGGCGATCGATCGAGGCGAAGCGTGTCGGGATCGTCGAAGACGTCTTCATCACGGTTGGCCGACTGGTAGAGCATGAGCACCTTCTCGTCGGCGTCGAGCTCCTCGCCATGGAGGACGACCGGCTGAGTCGTCGTGCGGGCGAAGCTGATGACGGGGCTCACGTACCGGCAGATCTCGTCGGCCATGGTCCTGAACAGAGCGGGGTCCCGGCGCAGCCGTCTCCATTCGTCGGGGGATCGGCTGAGAGCCAGCATCCCGCCGGCGATGGCATTGCGCGTGGTTTCGTTGCCGGCCACGAGAAGGACCACGAGGAACATCGTGAGCTCGTCCTGAGTCAGCTCGTCATGGGTCTCCAGGACCCCCTCCTCCTCCGCGGCGACGACGATGCTGATGATGTCGTCGGGAACGTCCGAGCCGTCCCGAAGGGCCTGGCGCCGATGGGCGATCAGCTCCGCCAGGTAGGCGACGTACTCCCCGAACGCTGCGGCCGCGTCGGCCAGGACGGGATCGTCGGGGTCGGAGCGCCCTTCGCCACCCATCATCCGGTCCGACCACTTCCCGAGCAGCGCCCGGTCCCCGGCCGGGAGCCCCATGAGCTCGGCGATGACCACCAGGGGAACCGGCACCGCCACGTCGGCCACGAAGTCGCAGCTGCCGCGCGGCGCCATGGCGTCGAGGACCTCGGTCACCACCTGTCGGACCCGGGCCTCCATGGCCCGGATCATCCTCGGGGAGAACCCCTTGTTCACCAGCCGTCGCTGCCGGAGGTGCCGTTCACCGTCGAGCCCGACCAGGGAGAGATCGGCCGACTGTGTGGGCCGGATCCCACGGCCCGAACAGAACAGCTCGGGATGCGTGGACACGTAGCCGACGTCGGCGTGACGGGTCAGGACCCACAGCTCCCGGGCTTCGTCCCAGAAGATCGGACGGTGCGCCCGCATCCAGGCGTAGGCCGGATGCGGGTCCAGGTAGAAGCGGCGGTCGAGGACGTCGAATTCGCAGGTCGGGCGGGTCTTGGCGGGCGCCATGGGGACCTCCGGCTCGAAGGCGGGTCAGCCCATTCTGACCATACACAAATCAAAACCGTCAAGTCTGCTGGCCAGGCCTCGTAACCTTCCGGGGATGAGGCGCCACGGTTGGGGCGGCGACATCCCCCCCGACGACGATGCGGCGAGGGCGCGGATCGTGGCCGCCGCCCAGCAGCTGCTGAAGGAGCGGCCGGACGAGGTACCGGCCATCTCGGAGGTGGCCGAGCGCGTCTCGGTGAGCCGGCAGACCATCTACCGGTACTTCCCGGGCGCTCATGCACTGCTGGTGGCCGCCGTCACCGACGGCATCAACGATTTTCTCGATGCCATCGCCGATCACCTGGGCCATCTCTCGAGCGCCCCCGAAGCGGTGGTGGAGGGGATCGCCTACACCTACGAGGAGATCCACCGGCGCCCCGACCTCGCCCTGCTGATCTCGTCGAACGGCGGGGCCGCCCACGAGATCACCTCTCCCACGGCGCTCGCCCTCGCCCGATCGATCGTCGAGCGCCTGTCGGTCGATTGGCCGGCGACGGGCTTCGACAGCGGTGCCCTCGACGAGCTCGTCGAGCTCATGCTCCGCACCCTCCAGTCCTTCATCGTCGATCCCGGCGACCCCGAGCGGACGCCCGGGGAGCTGCGCGCCTATCTCCGCCGGTGGGTCGGTCCTGCCATTGCCGCCCGGGCGGCGGCGGCGCGCTGAGACAGGTTTCTTCTTCCTTGCCTCGGGGCCGGTTGTCGGCAGTTAGCCTGCGCCGGTGAGCGGGGGCGAGCACGCAGGTCTCCCGGAGGAGTTCCGTCCCCTCCGTGAGCTCGAACGACGTGACGGAAACCGTTTCCGTGGTCGTACTCCGGCGTCGCCGACCGGCCGCCTCTTCGGTGGCTTTGTGGTCGCCCAGGCACTCATGGCCGGCATGCGGAGCGTGTCGCCCGCTTCCACCGGCGGTGACGACGGCCGGAGCGGCCCCCGTCCCCATTCGCTGCACGGCTACTTCCTGAGCCCCGTCCTTCCCGATGCCGAGGTGGCGTTCGAGGTGGAGCAGCTGCGAGACGGCCGTTCCTTCGCCCTCCGCCAGGTCACCACGGTGCAGCAGGGACTGGTGAGGGCCCGCTTCCTGTGCTCGTTCCACGTCGACGAGGAGGGAGAGGCCGACTACCAGCTGGCGCCCCAGACCACCATCTCCCCGCCCGAGGAACTGGAGCGACAGGGAGGACCGATGCCTCTCGACCTGCGCGTGGCCGAGCCGGTGCCCGCTGGTGACGGGACGTTCCTCTCGAGCGGCAGGCACTGGGTGAGGACCGAAGCGCCACTACCGGACGACCCGGAGCTGCACGTGGCGCTGCTGGCTTACCTGTCGGACCAGACCCGCCTTTCCTTCCGGCCCCACACCGACGAGACGTGGGGGACGCACACCGACGCCAGCCTGGACCACGCCGTGTGGTTCCACCGTCCGGCTCGTGCCGATCGGTGGCTCCGCTACGAGCTGCAAGCGCTGTCGGTGAGCGGCAACCGCGCCAGCGTCCGGGGTCTCATGTACGACGCGGGCGGAAGGCTCGTCATGTCGATGGCGCAGGAGCTGCTCGTCCGTCCCATCCCCGGCGCCGAGCCGCAGGTCCCGTCGTGGCGGGTCGGGGCGCGCTAACGCAGCATCCCGCAGTCCCGCTCGGGACACGCCGGAGACCTCGGACTACGATGCCGCTGTCGTCACTGTGGCGGTACCCAAGGCGGCGGCCCTGCCGGGAGCGGCGGCAGGGCCTCGGTCAGTGCTCGGAGCAGGCGGCACAGGTGAACGGCCCCGACACCACCGACGTGAACACCCAGATGTACGGCGAATCGGTTTCGCTGCTCACCGTCGACCGCTGACCGCCGGCCTCCGAGGATTGCCTACCGTTGGCACCCGGGCAGCCCGGCACGAGGAGGGTTCATGATCACCGGCATGGCCAACCTGGCGGTGAAGGTGGCCGACATGGATGCGGCCGTCGCCTTCTACGAGGCCGCGGGCGCCGTCGTGAGCGATCGGATGCTATGGAACGAAACCGAGCGTGCCGACGTCCACCTTGGCCCGGTGACGATCACGCTGTTCACGAGAGCGATCTACGAGGACACCGAGCCTGTCGCCGATGAGGGGTTCCTCCACCCCGCGCTCTTCACCGACGACCTCGAAGGCGAACTGCAAGGCCACGACGTCTTCTGGGGGCCGCAGGTCGTGGAGGGCCCGTTCGGCACGCGCAGGATCGCCTTCGTCCACGCCCCCGGCGGCATGCGGCTCGAGTTCATGGAGCAGCTCGCTCCCTGAGGTCTCAGCTGCCGACGACTTCCAGGATCATTTCGATCTCGATCGGGATGCCGAAGGGGAGCTCGGCCATTCCCACCGCCGAGCGGGCGTGGCGGCCCTGCTCGCCGAACACCTCGACCATGAGGTCCGAGAAGCCGTCCACCACCTGGGGCTGGCGGTCGAAACCGGGGGCGGAGTTGACCATGGCGAGCACCTTCACCACTGCCTGCACGGCGTCGAGCGAGCCCAGATGGGCCCGGGTGGTGGCCAGCAGGTTCAACCCGGTCAGCCGGGCCGCCGCCTTTGCCTCCTCGACGTCCAGGTCGCTGCCCACCTTGCCGACGACACGGGAGCCGTCGGGACGCACCGGCCCGTGCCCTGACAGGAACAGCAGACCTCCGGCCTGCCGGGCCCGGATGAAGTTGGCAATGGGGGATGGAACCGGCGGCAACTCGATGCCGAGCTGGATCAGGTTTGCCTCGGCAGCGGTCATGACGTTTGATTCCTCACTCGGAGCGAACATGGTGCGACGAAGACGGTTCGGCCGACTCCCCACACGTGAAGATCGATCTCCTGTGCCGTCATGTCGGCCCTGAACGTATCCCCGGCAATGAGTTGCCGGCTCATGCCGTGCCGGTCCGTCAAATGCCGGCGGAGGCACATCCCTTGTGTCGAAACATGACCGTCATATGCTCTCGCAGGGTCTTTCGACTCTTGGGGTTCCTAAGGGTTCTCTCGTACGGTTCGATTTGGTACCGATGTGGGGATGTCAGTGCCACTGGGAGCAGCCGGCTGGCTGCATATAGGGAGGTCAGGGACATGAAGATCGCTCGCAGCATTGGCCGACTGCGCGTTGCCGGAGTCGCCGTCGCCATGCTCTCGCTGGCTGGGCTGGCCACAGCATGCGCCAAAACCACGACGACGACGACGACGTCGGTCTCCGGGGTGCCGAGCAGCCTCACGGTCAGCTCGTTCAACGTCAATTTCAGCGAGATGTCGCAGCTCAAGTCGCTGACCAAGGCCGGCACCGGCCTGGTGGGCGTCATCCTGCCCGACGAAACCTCGTCGACCCGGTACGTCGACTTCGACGCCCCCTATCTGGGTGATGCCTTCACGGACGCGGGGTACCCGTCCTCCGACTTCAAGATCGAGAACGCCCTGGGGGTGGATGCCACGGAGCTGGCCGACGCCGAAGCCTACGTCGCCGAAGGCGCCAAGGTCGTCATCTTCGACCCGATCGACTCGACCGTGGGAGCCGAGGTGCAGTCCTATCTGCAGTCGCACGGCGTGGCCGCCATCAGCTACGACCGGGCCACCTTCACCGGGACGGACACCTATTACGTGAGCTTCGACAACTACCTGGTGGGCCAGCTCATCGGCAAGGGCTTCGAGCAGTGCGTCTCCTCATGGAATATCGCCACGCCAGAGGTGTTCGAGCTGGACGGCGGTGAGGACACCGACCCCAACGCCGTGTCCTTCGCCGATGGCTACAACTCGATCCTCTGGGGCAAGGAAGGCACCGGGGTACCACCGCTGATGGCGGCCGGTACTACCAACAGCCTGGGCTACACGCTGGTCGGTGACGAGATCACCCCGGGATGGGTGAATGCCACTGGTGCCACGGAATTCACCGAGGAGTACACCGCCCACCCCAACATCAATGCCACCATCGAGGCCAATGACGGGCTCGCCAACGCCGTGATCGGCGACCTGCGCAGCGTCGGTGTGGGTCCGAAGAAGGTCCCCACCACCGGACAGGACGCCACCCTGCAGGGTATGGAGTGGATCCTCGAGGGCTACCAGTGTGGGTCGGTCTACAAGCCCATCTACAAGGAGGCCCAGGACGCCGTTGCCCTGGCCACCATCCTTCGGGCTGGAAAGACTCCGCCCGTGGCCCTGCTCAACGCCACCACCTCGCCGCCCAGCGGCGTGACGGGCGTCAGGCAGCCGGCGTCGCTGTTGACTCCCGAGTGGGTCACCACCTCCAACATGGCCTCGACCGTGGTCGCGGACAAGTTCATCTCGGCCTCGGCCTTGTGCACGGCGGTAGGTACCAGCGTCTGCACAGCCAACGGCATCACGCCCTGACGCTTTGACTCGGGCTTGACGTGTCGGACCGCCGCCGCCATGTGCGGCGGCGGTCCCG
>DATHCF010000089.1:0-2148 GCA_035319705.1 Acidimicrobiales bacterium
CCGGTGTCGTCGGCGTCCACGGCGTAGACCGCCTCCACCTCGCGCCAGCGTCCGGAGCCCGGCTCGCTCGTGCAGCGCAGCACCACCTCCAGGCGATCGTCGCCCCTGCCGCGGCCTTGGAGGAGCGCCCGGCGCAGGGTGTGCTCGTCGTCGGGATGGAACCGTTCGAACACCGCCGCCGGGTCGGCCGTCACCTGCTCGGCGCTCAGCCCCAGCAGCCTGGTGACGTTGGGACTGGCATAGGAGAAGCGTCGATCGGCCACGTCGTAACGCAACGACACCACCGGGCTGGCGGTGAGGATGTCGGTCAGCTCCTGGCGGGCGCGGTCGCGTTCGGCGGCATGGCGGCGCACCTGCTCGGCCGCCTCGTCCAGGCGGGCGGAGATGCGGCCGATCTCGTCGCGCCCCTCAGGGTCGGCGCCGTGGACGGCCGCCGCGTCGATCCGTTCGGTGTCGCGCTCGAGGTCTTGAAGTCGGCGCACCACACCGGTCGTGAAGAAGTGCCACAGCACGATCCCGCCCACCAGGGCCAGGGCCAGGGCCATCAGATCCGCCGTGCGCAGGTCGCCCGAACTGACGACAGCGGAAGCGACCAGCGCGGCGCCGAGGACGACGGTCGGAGCGAGGGTGACCGCCAATGCCTTGGACCGGATCGACCGGTCGATCCAGCTGATGCGCGGCCGCCGCCTGCGCTCGATCTCGCTCATCGCCGGCCACCCTCCGACGGCGACGAGTGTGCGTCGCCACTTCGAAGGATACGACGCATCCGGAGGCTGCACGCGAAGCGGCCCCGGCGGGGCCGGGGCCGTGGGTACGGATCCGGCACCGGACGGACGGTGCCGAATGGGACGTTTCTTCAGGACGCCCGGCGCCGGGCGGCCAGCCACGCCTTGCGGAGCTTGCGCCGCTCTTCCTCGGAGGTGCCTCCCCACACGCCCGACTCCTGGTTGGTGGCCAGGGCGAACTCGAGACACGGATCGGTCACCTCGCAGGAACGGCAGACCCGCTTGGCCGCCTCGATCTGGTCGATGGCCGGGCCGGTCGTGCCGACCGGGAAGAACAGGTCGGGCTCGGTATGGCGGCAGGCCGCCACCTTCCGCCAGTCGTCGGCGTCCCACTCCACCGAGCGGTTCCAGATCAATGCCACGATGCCCTCCTCCGGTACCGTGCCGGGCACGCCGGAGCGCACCCGGGTCTTTCTGCTGCACACGGGGCTCGTGACCCCGTTCACATGGCTGGCCACGTAAGTTGACCGCCGCCCAACGAGAACCGAATCTACTTCGTGAACGTACTCCCAAGCGCTCACCGCTGCAAGCACAGGGCAAGCTGAATAGCACTTAAAGTGAACGAAATGGGGAAATATCTAGTTGACGCACCATGTTGTCTCATGTAGACTGTGGATATGGCAGGTGCTCAGGAACCTACAGGGGAGCTGAACCTCGCAAGCCTTCCCAAGTACCTGTCTGACGAAACGTCAGCTTGGCAGCTTCTGGAGCGTCTTCGCTGGCCCCAGGGGGAGCCTGTGTGCCCCCACTGTGGCACCCAGGACCCCAAGCACTACTTCATCGTTGCCCGGTCGGGAGAGCGCCGTACAGCAAGCGGAAACGTCACCTACCGCCGCATCTGGCGGTGCCGGGCCTGCCGCAAGCAGTTCTCGGTACTCGTCGGGACCATCTTCGAGTCGTCCAAGGTCCCGGTGTCCAAGTGGCTCCTCGCCCTCTGGCTGGTGTCGGCAGGCAAGAACGCGATCAGCGCCCTGGAGCTAAAGCGCCACCTGGAGCCGATGAGCTACCAGACGGCCTGGTTCATGCTCCACCGCATCCGTGAAGCCATGCTGAGGGAACCACTGTGGTCGCTGCTCTCAGGGACCGTGGTGGCAGATGAGACGTTTGTGGGCGGAAAGCCAGCGAACAAGCACCGCCAGGGTCGTCCCGCACGGCTGCCCGAAGGGGGCCGCGGCGTGTCGGGGAGGGCCACCGACAAGGTGCCCGTCATGGCGCTCGTGTCCAAAGACACCGGAGAGGTCCGCACCCGGGTCGTGGCCGACGTGACCGGGCACACGCTCCGCAAGGCCCTGGCCGACGACGTGGATATGGCGCGGACGGTGCTCCACACCGACGGCCACAAGGGCTACCAGGCCATCCGCCA